>JBNJHA010000007.1:0-68790 GCA_051748085.1 Thermodesulfobacteriota bacterium | reverse complement strand
GGCATTTTCCAGTTGGGAACGGCCATGGGGCATCCGGATACAAGGACCCGGGGCGTGCCTTTTTCTTTTGCTCCCTCGCCGGACTGCACCCTTTTTTCCAGCTCGTCGCACAGGGTGTTTACCGCCTCGATAAAGCGCTTGGGATTGTCGTAGAAAAAGACCTGGTTTACGAGCAGGCCGTCCAGTCCGGAAATCGGGGAAGGATCGGCCCGGCGCAGCCGCTGCAGCCTGGCCATGGCCCGGCGCTTGGCGTTTACCGTTTCTATGCCTTTTTTTAGTTTTTCCGCGTCTATTTTGGTGCCTGTAAGGTCCTCAACCTCGCGCAGGAAACGCTTGAATTCGCTCTTGAGCAGCCCGCGGCCCTCGTCCGTTTTCATCTGCGGCAGGTCCATCACGTACATGCGCCGGACCATGTCTTTAAGGGTCTCGTAGGATTTTTTCTTTCCGTCGCAGGTGTTCTCGCCCACGACCATATCCGAGACTTCCAGAAACGGACAGACCTTGCCCAGCTTGAAGCCGAACGAGGATTTTATCAGCGCGCAGGTGTTGCGCGGCAGGACCTTTTCCACCTCCTCCATGGCGAAATCGGCCCCGGAACAGAGCCCGACCAGGGTGGCGTTTCCGGCCAAAACGATTTCCTCGGGCACGAACACGCAATAGGAGCCGATTATCTTCCGGCCTTGCTCCTGTTCCCGGCGCAGCTCCTGAATCCTTTGCCCGTGCACCTCGCTCATGACAAAGTCGAAATATTTCATGCCTTCCGGGCGATTTTCCTGGGAAAGGTAGATGTCCTGATAAGCCTGGTTCAGAGTGTCTAAAAGCTGATCGTGGGCTTCCAGATCCATTCCCAGATCCGTCCACATCCGCCGGATGTCTTTTTTCATTGCACTGTCTCCCTTGGGTTTTTGCTTTGGGTGCGCGAAATTCGCTTGAATTTGCAAAAAGGCAAAATATCCCGAAGAGGAGGCTTAAATCCAATAGAAAATGCTGATTAAAGGCGGGGGGATGTATTTGAAATATTTATAAAGAGTAGGAGCGCACTCTGGGGATGCTTTGTTTATTCCGGGCTTAATTTGCTGGAAAGCGGGGTCGGGTTGTTTTTTGGCAATTTTTGCCGTTACTTTTGTTACATCCTGCAGAATCCCGAGAGCTGCGGCCAGCAATGATGAGCGCGGGGATAAATTGCTTGATCTGGCGGCCTGTTTCATTTTGGCCTCAAGGCAGTTGTCCAGATATATGGTAACTTGTCCCATGGTGTTCTCCTGTATCCATTTTTGAACACTACATTCGCATATAACTGCAAAATTTGCCTGTCAAAATTAAGGGATTTTTTTTGAACCCTACAAACATGGTGAAACCGATAGGGAGGAGGGCCAGGGCGGCGGTTACGAGGTTCAATTCTTTTCTTGCCTTTTTCATGGAATGGACGATATATTATTTCCATCCGGAAATGTCCCTTTTCCAGTTTGGCAGTGTCAATTTTCGTAATTATTCGAGCACGTATTAGGATACGCTCGTTCATAATTACTCAATTTCCTTGTTAAACAGGAAAAAATTTCATTTCCGAATTGGAAGCCTGATATTTCTAAATCTAAGATTTTTTCATTTCCGGGTAAGAACAAAACTGCGACTTTACACTAACAGTGTATATTTTGGGTATTCGGTCGGTTTCGGTTAAACGAAATAAAAACCATCGGGAGAGTTTAAATGCGCATGCAAATTGTTGTCCCGGTTTTAGCCGCAGTATTCGTTTTTGCTATGTATGTTTCGGTTCAGGCGGACGGTATGATTGAAGGAACCCCGCAGACGATCGGACAGTGTCAGAAGATGCCACATCCTCCGATTGCCTACAGCAGTTCCACCGGGGAGAAGGTTGAAAGCGTCGGCTATCTCAGGATGGGCTCTTCTCCGGCTATGTTTGCCATTGTTCTTGAGAACGGCAAGAATTACCGGTTGCTCAAAACCACTGGAACCGGTTCGGATGCGTCCTCCAAGCTGGCCGAAGGAAGCAGCCTGCAAGGGATGCTGCAGGAGCTGGAGACGCGCTGCAAGTAAATGTCGCGCATTGCTCTCGGTGCGCATTGATTTTCGCATTAAAAGGTAAGCGTGGATTAAGACAGGAATTTCTGCAGAATTTCCATCAGGTTGTCCGCGTCCACCGGCTTGGAGATGTAGTCGTTCATACCGGCAGTGATAAATTTTTCCCGGTCGCCGGCCATGGCATAGGCGGTCAGGGCGATTATCGGAACCTCCGGGGTATTGGTTTCCCCGTTTCTTATTTTTTTGGTCGCTTCCACTCCGTCCATGATCGGCATTTGGATGTCCATAAGGATTAAATCCGGCCGGTTTTTACCAATACACGATAGCGCCTCTTTGCCGTCTTCAGCAAGAAGAACCCGTATTCCGGATTTTTCAAGCAGTTTTTTCATGTACAGACGGGTGATTTTATCATCATCCACTAAAAGAATGGTCCGGCTGTTTTCATCCGGAAAAGCGCTTTCGGTTTTGCCTTGGTTTACCGTTTCAGTATGCGTATCCGGAATCCCGAAAGGCAAATTCAGGTAGATTTCCGTTCCCTGACCTTCGCGACTGGAGATGGAAAGATTGCCTCCCAGCAAATTTGTCAAACGTTTAACCAAAGGCAGTCCGAGTCCGGCACCTTCATAACGTCGGGCAAAGGGCGATTCATTTTCGTTTACCTGGGAAAAAGCCTCGAAAACTTCGCTGATTTTTTCTGCCGGGATTCCCGCTCCGGTGTCACGGACAATGAAAAGGACATGGCAGGTACTTGTTCCCTGATTGGATAAAGAGCAGGCCCGCACTTCAACTTCGCCGTCGTGTGTATATTTACAGGCGTTACCGACCAGATTGAACAGGATCTGGGTCAGTCTTGTTTCATCTCCGAGAAGACGAGGCGGCAGATTTTTGTCGGCAGTCACCTGTAAAGAATTGTTGTTCTTTTCAGCTACATGGATGAATATATCTTTGATTGAGAGCATTACTTCCGAAAGCTCGAATTCCTCCTCCCTGATGTCCATTTTATGGGCTTCAATCTTGGACAGATCGAGTATGTCGGCCAGCAATTTGCTTAGACGCCTGGTGGATTTGTTGGCCATGCATACATATTCATCCTGTTCCACATCCAGGGAAGTGCTTTGCATCAATTGCAACATGCCCATGATTCCGTTTAGCGGCGTTCTTATCTCGTGGCTCATGTTGGCCAGAAATTCCGATTTGGCCCGATTTGCGGCATCGGCTTCCTGCTGCGCCCGGACAAGTTTTTCCTCGTATTTCTTTATCGGGGTGATATCCTGGAAATGTTCTATTATCTTTGTGATATTGCCCGCCTCATCCCAAATAGGGTAGGCCCTGAGGTCTATCCAGCGGTCGATATGCTCCTCGTATCGTTCTACTCGCTCCATTTTTCCGGAAAGATAACTTTTTTGCACGGCACAGATTTCACAGGGGAGATTTCTATTTATGAGTTCATAGCATTTTTTGCCCTGAACATCTTTGTATGATTTGTGAAGCATTTCATAACCGGCCTGATTGTATCTGATTACATGGAAATTGTCGTCAAGGACTCCGATCGGGTCCGGTATGGCGTTCATGACACTTTCCAGAAGTTCCCTGCTTTCAAATATTTGCTGGCGCATATTGTATTCTTTGGTCATATCCCTGAAGACCATGACCACGCCGGTTATATGTCCGTTGACATCTCTGATCGGAGCGGCTGAATCGGATATCTGGTATTTGCTTCCGTCCCTGGATATGAGCATTGTGTGATTGGCCAGACCGACTATTGCATCCCGGGCAAAAACTTTTTTGACCGGGTTTTCGGCAATTTCCCCGGTCTGAGCGTTTATTATGTTGAACACTTTCTCAATCGGCCTGCCTGCAAAATCATCCCGCCCGCATCCGGTCAGTCTCTTCGCCACGGGATTCATACCCGTTACATTGCCGTTGACATCGGTCGTGATTACCCCGTCGCCAATGGAATTGAGCGTCATGCGCAGGTTTTCCTCACTTGCCCTGAGGTTTTCTTCGGTTTGTTTGCGTCGGGAGATGTCCTGAAACATGATCAAAATGCAGTTCTTGTTGCTGTGGGATGCAAATTCTCCCGGGCTGACGAGGACATGTACATAGCTCCCGTCTTTTTTCCGGAATCTTCTTTCGGCTTCAACCGTTTTTTTTGACTTGATTTTTTTTAAGATATTTTCAGGGGGCAAGTCTTTCAGGTCGTCCGCGTGAATGAGGTCGCGCGCGGTCATGCCGATGATTTCGTCCAGGGAATATCCCAGGAGATGCAGGGCATGCGGATTGGCTTCAATAATTTTATGCTTGTTATCGGAGATAAAGATGCCGATGGGCGCCTGATCGAATACCTGCCGGAATCCGGCCTGTGGATTTGCCTCCGGCTTGTTTGTTTGGTGCTTTTCGCGCAGCTGTGCTTCAATATCGGCGTAGCGTTGGCGAGTCATTTCCAGTTCGGCGATAAGCTGCTTTTTGGTTTTTATTGTGTCTTTTGGCATTGTTGTTCGTATGGCTTTGGGGGTGAAAATTTTAAATTATTATAGATTAGTTTTTCGCGGATAGCAATGCATTTAAGGGTGTAACGACATACCTTGAACTATGGGGGGAGGAGCAGGGGGAATTTGCAATTGAAACTTAGACGAAAGAGCTATTTGTCTGTTCTTCGAAAAAAGGCCAGGACCACATACAAGATAAGCGCCGGGACGAAGCAGGCCGCGCAAACAGCCCGAACCGCGAAGGGAGATAAAAGTCCCAGGAGGGGATTGGCCTGAAAAGGATAAAAAGGAGTTATGTCGTAGTATATCAGGGCATCAAAAAGTATATGCAGCCAGGCTCCGAGAACTCCGGATACGGCCATTTTCCTATAGGAAGGGGCATAGGGCAGGTGAAAATATCTTATCAGCCGCTGTAAATGGCCGCGGAAAGGAAAGCACAGACTGGCAAAGACAAAACCGGCCAGTCCGCCGAGCAAAAAAGTGTGAAAAATGCCATGCAGGGGGTACGGAAGCCCCAGGGACATGACTATAAGCGGTTCCAGGTCTACGGCTATGTTGGCGCCCAGGAAGACGGGCAAATCCAGGCGTTTTTCAAACGATAGGCCGACAAGGGCGTGCGGGCCGAAATGCAGTGGAGTGAAAGGCATATATTCTACCGGGTTGTAAAAGGTGATTTTAAGAAAATTTGCTCAGTCTTGAACGGACCATGTCCCGGATTGTCCATTGTATTTGGCATAAAAAATGGGCCCGAGGCAATATGCCTTGGGCCCTTGAAATCTTTAAGTGGTGCCGAGGGACAGAATCGAACTGCCGACACGGGGATTTTCAGTCCCCTGCTCTACCGACTGAGCTACCTCGGCACCAGACGAATGTTCATTTAACCAAAACAAGGGCTGTTTGCAAGGACTTTTTTATGTTTAATTTGATTTTGATTTCAGGAGAATATCCTGGTTCGTTTGACATCATAAAATCACCAATTGAAAAATTCGGTTTGGGAATTGACAACCGACTGTCTTTGAGGGAACCTGAAACCGAATGTAATTGATTTTCGGACCAAATCCCTGGCATTTTCAGATTAGGAAATTTGTATCCGTTCACCAAATTTTTTGCATTCGCGGACTGAAACCGAGTAATTAAAAACGAATTCAGGGAGTGGGAGATGTCTTATATCTGGTTGTTGATTCTTGCTTATCTGGTTGGCGCCATGCCTTTTGGGCTTTTGATCGCCAAAGGAATATGCAATATTGATTTGCGCTGCGCCGGGAGCAGAAATACGGGCGCGACTAACGTGGCCCGGACCTGCGGAGTGAAAATGGGCCTGGCCGCTCTTTTTCTGGATATTCTGAAGGGATATTTACCGGTGGCTCTGGCTATGCAGATGAGCGGATCGGCATTTTTCTGGACACTTGTCGCCCTGGCCGCCATTCTCGGGCATATGTATTCCGTGTTTTTACGTGGAAAGGGGGGCAAAGGTGTGGCCACCAGTGTGGGCATTTTTTTGGCCCTTTCCCCGAACGCTATTTTCTGGGGCGTGGGCGTGTGTCTGGCTCTTATTTACCTCACCGGATTTGTTTCTTTGGGGTCACTGGCCCTGGTTTCGGTTGTTCCGATCGCGCTTATTCTGAGCGGAAAGTTCAGTTTAGTTTTCGTTGCTTTGGTGATAATGGGGCTTGTTTTCTGGAAACATCGGGAAAATATTGACCGATTGTCCAAAGGCCGGGAAATTTCATGGAGAAAGGAAGAATAAAAACAGATGTCGGTTAGATTGTTGCAAGCAAGGAAGCGGTGTTTTCAACCACAGTTTCCAGATTTTCCCGTTTTTGTGCACAGATGAAAACTGCCTCCGGGTAAGCATTTTCAAGTTGCTCCCGTTTTTCGCGTTCCAGTTTGTCCACCTTGTTCATGGCCAAAAGACAAGGTTTTTCATGCAGGTCCAATTCTTCCAGAATTCTCCTTACCGCCGCTAGCTGGGAGTCAACATCCGGGTGACCGGCATCGGCAACCAGGATCAAGACATCCGCCATCTGAAGCTCCTCCAAAGTAGCCATAAATGCTTTTTTAAGTTCTTCTGGCAACTTATGGATAAAACCGACTGTGTCGGTCATGATAACTTCTTTTTCCCTGGGAAACCGTAAGCGCCTTGAAGCCGGGTCCAAAGTGGCGAAGAGCTTATTTTCCGCGGAAACTTCCGAACCGGTGAGCGCGTTCAGTAGGGTGGATTTGCCCGCATTGGTGTATCCGACCAGGGACACGACCGGCAGTCCGGCCTGCTGGCGCCTGGTGCGCATGGTTTCCCTTTGTTTTCTGATTTTTTTCAACTCCTTGCCTATCCGGGTTATCCGTTCCCGGATGCGGCGTTTGTCCATTTCCAGCTTGGTCTCCCCGGGACCGCGCCCGCCTATCCCCCCGGCCAGACGGCTCAAGGCCCGGTTGCGGCCTACAAGGCGGGGAAGGGTGTATCGGAGCTGGGCCAGCTCAACCTGGAGCTGTCCCTGTTTGCTGTGCGCGTGCTGGGCGAAAATGTCCAGGATCAGCTGGGTGCGGTCGATGATGCTGCGTTCCGTTATCCGGGTGAGATTGCGTAATTGTGAGGGAAGAAGTTCCTGGTCAAAGATAATGAGCCCGGTGTTTTTTTGCAGGGCCAGTACTTCTAATTCCGCCAGTTTGCCCTTGCCCAGGATGTGCTTGGGATTGATCCTGGAAATTCGCTGGGTCATGGTTCCGACCACTGTGAGACCGGCCGTGGAGGCAAGCCGGGAAAGTTCCTTGAGGGAAACTTCCTGGCGGGGGACCGGTTTGGTGCTCACGCTTACAAGCAATACGCGGTTTTTTTGTTCCCGGGCAGTCAAATCCGCGTTTTCCCGGGCCAGTTCTTCCTCCAGGGATAAAATCTGCCGGGCCATATCCGGGCCGGGTTCAGTCCACGGGCGCATCTCATGCACGCGGTAGCCTTTTTGATCCGCGTTGGGAGGCAGCAGGTGGGCCCATTGAATGTGTTGGGGATAACCATCCGAAGACAGGGTAAGAACGGAAACGGAGTCCAGGCGGAGAAAGACCATGTCCATCAAATCCTCCTGGGACAGGCCGGAATCCCCCAAGTGGGTGTGAAGAAGTCGAAGGCCGCTCAAGCGGGAAGCGCCGCTGCGGTAGCGTTCCAGTTCAGGAATAAGAATTCCGTCATGGTCTCCGATCAGAACCAGCACTGGTTGGCCCCGGCGGTTGATGAGTACACCGATCTGTCTTTTGATCTGGAAAGAAAGAGAGGCCAATTCTTTGGCCTGTTCCTTGCTGCAGGCTTTGTCAGTCGGAAAACGCCTGTCGTACAAACGCCCCAGCGCTTTTAAGTCACTGGGTTTCAAACCATTTGTGTTTCCCTGGGGTTTGCGGGCTATTTTGGGCTCCTGTACTAATGATTGAGTTTAGTTCTTATCCGGAAATTTCAGAAATTTCCGGATGGAAACCAGTTTCAAGACTTACATGCTCCGGGCTAAAAATTCGGCAATCATGCGGTCATATTCTGATGTGGTTTTAAAGGTGTATGCCGCGGTCTTCCTGCGGAAATCAAGGCCTATCGCCCCGTTGTTTTTAACTTCCTGAATGAATTCCGTGTAAAATTCGGGAGAGGGCAGAACGCAGACGCTGTTCAGGTTCTTGGCCGCGGCCCGAAGCAGTGTGGGGCCGCCGATATCAATTTGTTCGATCGCCTGGTGCAGGTCCATATCTTCCTGAACCGCCCGTTTAAAATTGTACAGGTTTACGCAGACAAGATCGAATGGTTCGATTGCCATGCGGCTGATAGTTTCAATATGTTCGGGGTTGTCCTTGTCCGCTAGAATACCGGCATGAATCGCCGGGTGCAGAGTCTTGACCCGGCCGCCCATGATTTCAGGAAAATCGGTTACCTGATTTACCGGAGTCACCCGTACACCGGATTTCTCCAGTTCCTTCAAAGTGCCCCCGGTGGAGACTATTTCCACTCCCTGACTCTGCAGGAAAGTTCCGAGTTCCGCGCTGAAGGATTTGTCCGTCAGACTTATGATCGCCCTTTTTATTTTAAGCTGCTGCATGTTTGTACCCTTCAAAAAATTATTTGTTTAAACAGAGGACTGCAGATATCGACCTGTGCGCAGGGATCAATAAGATTACCGCCCGTAATCGGCTTTTTCTCCGTCTTAATCAGGCCCCATGCGTTAAATGGGTCCTGGATCAAGATTATTATACGTTCAAGATTTCTTCTGCGCATGTAACGTCTTGACAATGCCAGAAAAAAAAGAAGGGGGCAAGAATTGGAGAATCCGTTTTTAAAGCAGCTAGTCCGTTTCCATCCGGAAATGGCCCTTTTCCAGTTTAACGGCGTCAATTTTCGTAATTATTCGATCACGTATTAAGATGCTCTCGCTCATAATTACTCAATTTTTTTGTTAAACAGTAAAAAAACTTATTTCCGAACCCAAAACCCGATATTTTCAAGTCCGGAAAGCGCGGGACGCGATCAGGCATTGACAATTGAAGATGGGGTATTAATCTTTTTCTGTGAAATTGAATTGAACATGGTGTAAATTCAGTGAGTCTATATCTTATTTCTGGACAACCCCAAATAAGTGTGTTTAAATATTTTTTTTAACAAATCAGCTAGGAGGAAATATACATGGCTCAGCACAAGAAAATCGAGCGTAAAAAGGAATTGGACCGCCGCCGTCAGCGCCGCAAGAAAAGGTTGAAACAGCGTGTGCGCGAGGCCAAGCAAGCGGCCGGAAAAAGTGCATAGGATTTAGATTGCAAAATAGTAAAAAATTGCGTTTTTGTTTTTGGAGGTAGAGGAAATGCCTATATATGAATATCGTTGCGAAGAATGCCATCAGGTTTTTGAAGAGTGGCAGAATGATTTTGAAGAGCGAGAAGTTCCATGTCCTGTTTGCGGGGGCGGTTCAGAACGTATGATTTCCCATTCCGCGTTTATTCTCAAGGGCAGCGGATGGTATGTAACCGATTATAGCCGGAAAGGCACTGCGGCCGGAGGGAATGGGAACGGCAACGGCAACGGTAAGAACGGACAAAAAAAGGATGCTGCCGCTGCTGATTCGCCTGGAGACAGAAAAAGCGCTGACCATAGCGCAAAGCCAGGGGCGGAAGCGAAAAAAGATTCTAAAAATAAATCTTCTTCCACGCAGGCTGGTGCCAGTCAGTAGGGTTAAAAGCAGCTTAAGGCTGCTTTTTTTTGGTCCAAACGCGGATTTTTAGGGCTTTAGCGACGGAAAAAGTCAGGATGATTTAAGGATATGATCGAAAGATATACACGTAAGGAAATGGGAGATATCTGGTCCCTGGAAAACAGGTTCAAAGTCTGGCTGGAAGTCGAACTGGCCGTATGCGAAGCCTGGAATGAACTGGGGATTGTTCCGGATCAGGAAATGCGGATAATTCGGGATAAAAGCGGTTTCGACCTGGATAGGATTCTGGAAATCGAGAAAAAGACAAAGCACGATGTAATCGCCTTTTTGACCGCAGTCGAGGAAAAAGTCGGCTCCGCCTCACGTTATATTCATCTGGGCTGCACTTCTTCGGATATCGTGGATACGGCGAACGGCCTTCTTTTGACTCGGGCCGGACGGCTCATTTCCCGGGCCCTTGATGAGTTTATGCAGGTTTTAAAATCCGTTGCCGAAAAAAATAAGGGCCGGCTCCAAATGGGCCGCACGCATGGGGTGCATGCCGAACCAACGAGTTTCGGACTGAAGATGGCCGGTTTTTATGCCGAATTCAAACGTCACAGACAACGTTGGGAGGCCGCACTGGAAGATATCCGGGTGGGCAAGATATCCGGAGCAGTGGGTACTTACGCGCATCTTTCGCCGGAGATGGAGAAAATAGTCTGTGACCATCTGGAATTAAAGAGGGATGAAATTTCCACTCAGATCGTGCAGAGGGACAGGCATGCGAATTATTTTACTTGCCTGGCTTTGATTGCCGGAGGAATCGAAAGGCTGTGTGTGGAACTCAGGCATCTGCAGCGGACCGAAGTCCTGGAAGCGGAAGAGGGCTTCAGCTCCGGGCAGAAAGGATCCTCGGCCATGCCGCATAAAAAGAATCCCATATCCGCGGAAAATATGGCCGGGCTTTCCCGGCTGGTCAGGACCAATTCCCTGGCGGCCATGGAAAACATGGCCCTGTGGCATGAGCGGGATATAAGCCATTCCTCGGTGGAGCGGGTCATCATGCCCGATTCGACTATTCTTGTGCACTATATGCTCGGGCGCTTAAAAAATCTGGTTCGGAATCTGAAGATAAATCCGGAAAACATGGACAAAAATCTGGAACTGTCCCTGGGACTGTTTTATTCGCAAAGAGTTCTTCTTGCGCTTATTGAGAAGGGCCTGAAAAGGCAGGAGGCCTACGAAGCGGTCCAGGCCATAGCCATGCGCTGCTGGCAGAAACGGCTGTCCTTTCCCGGGGAAGTTCGCGGCAATGAAAAAATTTTTTCAATTCTGGGACAGGATGGACTAGACGAAATTTTTGACCCCGGATATTATTTGCGCTACGAAGATGTCATATTTAACCGGGTGTTTGAATGATCCGCCCGGATGATTCTTGAAAATCGCGGAGAATTATCGGGCGTCGTAAAAAGGAATTTACAAAAAGAATTGATTTGCAGCCCCGGGATAATCGAATGAACAATTCATTAAGCATAACGGAGATGAAGTCCGGATTGGCTTCCTTGCTGGCGGTCAAATCCTACAAAGAAGGCGACTTTACTCTGGCTTCCGGAAAAAAGAGCGATTATTATTTTGACTGCCGGCAGACAGCTTTGCACCCCGAAGGTTCCTACCTGCTGGGTAATATTTTTTTGAGCATGATCCGCGAAATGGATGCCCCCGTGCATGGTGTTGCCGGGATGACTCTCGGGGCAGACCCGCTTGTTTCCGCGGTCACGATTGTTTCCTATCTGGAGGGCATATCCCTTCCCGGGATGCTGGTACGTAAAAAGGCCAAGGGGTACGGAACGGATTCCTATCTCGAAGGCACGGCCAATTTCAGGCCCGGTGCAAGCATATGCATGCTTGAGGATGTGATTACCACCGGGGCGAGTGTGGTCAAGGCCTGCGAACGGGTGAACAATGCCGGATACGAGGTGAAATACGTATTATGTGTCCTGGATCGTGACGAGGGAGGCCGCATTGAACTGGAAAAGCGGGGCTACAAATCATATTCGATATTCAGGCGTGAGGATTTGGCGAATGCGCCCGTCTAACGGCCTGTTATTTTTTTTGTGTTTTTTATTTTTATTGCCGGCCTGCGGCGGAAAGACGGAAGGCATAAGAACTTTTCTCTGGCCGGAATCAGAAGGCGCGTATTACAAGGCATTGCGGGAATGGACCCGGCGGGATGTGCTATATCTCGGGATGGAAGAGCAGGTGTCCGTCGTGGCTACCCTAAAAAGCCATGCCTGGCGGACCGCATATATCAAGGAAAAAGCAAGCGTCTATCATTGGTCCAGGGAAAAAGAGCAGAGCTTTTCCCGGACCATGTTCAGCAATCTCAAAAAAAATACTGAATTCACACTGGCCATCCACGGAAGCGAAAACGATTTCAATCGGCTGAAATTCAATCGTTCCCTGTGGAATATTTTTGTCCTGACCGCTGACAATAATCGTGTTTATCCCCTGGAAATTCGCGAGTTGGAAAATCCCGTGACCGAACACGCTCATTTTTTTCCGTATATAAACAGATGGAATAAAGTCTATAATCTGCGTTTCCCCAAGGTGAACGAAGAAAGCCTTTCCCTGATTATTGCCGGTCCGGCAGGAAAATTTAAACTGGTCTGGTAGAATTTTGTTCAGAATAATTATTTTTTCCATTTGGATGCTCATATTCGCAACTTCGGCGGCGGCGTGGGAATGTGTCCTGAATTCTGACCCCAACGGGCCTGCGGAATTTTATGCGGTGGACAAGGACAGTCAGGAATTGCTGTTTTTTTACAACAAGAGTCCGCTGAAAAAGATGCTGGACGTGCCCTGCAGCACCGGTCAGTCCCGGGGGGATAAATTTCGGGAGGGTGATTTAAAAACTCCGGAAGGTGTTTATTTTGTCGAAAACCGTCTGCGGCGCGATCTTAACTTTACCCTTTACGGCAATCTGGCCTATAGCCTTAATTTTCCCAATCCTGTGGACAGGCTGAACGGAAAAACCGGGCATGGCATCTGGATTCACGGCCGGGGCAACGGGATAGCCTCGTTTGGGACCAAAGGCTGCGTGGCCATGAATCTTGGCGATTTACAAGATATTGGCAATGATATTGAGCCCGGACAGACTCCGGTGGTCATAGCCAGGGATATTGCATGGCAAAGCGGCCAGTCCGAGGACAATACCCGGATTTCCACTCAATTGGCATCCAGTTGCCAGAAGTGGGCGCAGGCGTGGTCCGAACGCTCGGATTCCTTTTTTTCCTTTTATGCTCCGGGTTCCTATTCCAAGGCCCAAAAGACATCATTCAAGCATTTTAAGGCAAGAAAAAAGCGTCTGTTTGATCAATACCCCTGGATAGACGTCTGGATCGACAAACCCAGGGTGGTAAAAGGTCCGAACTACTGGGTGACATATTTCGGACAGATCTATAATGCTCCAGGGTTTAATTCGGCCGGAATAAAGAGACTTTACTGGATGCCTGATGCAAACGGCGAATTTAAAGTGATCGGTTCCGAATGGCGCGGAAGCGATGGCGACAGATTGAAACAGGCTTATTTTAAACAACGGGGTGAAGAACTCTTTTATTTTGTCCGCAAATGGAAGGATGCCTGGAAACGTGCCGATATAGCTGACTATAAGCGATTTTATGCCAAGGATATCAGCCAGGAAGGACGCGACGGACTTAGGGCAGTTGTTAAGCATAAGAAAAGCATTTGGGAATCCGGGAGTATCCCGCAAAAAATAGAAGTAAGTGATTTTTCGTTTTCATTGGTTGCCGAGGGTTTTAAGGTGCGTTTTGTCCAGGATTACCAAGACAGTTCCGGTTATGCGGATCTGGGCGTCAAAACATTAATTGTTGCCCCTTTGAAAACGGGCTGGAAAATTGTGAGAGAGGATTGGAGGCAGATTAATTGAAACCGGCCAAATACAATGTACTCTTCATGCGTGACGATCGCCAGGTCAAAAGGTTCAGATTTTCCCTGGGGTGGATCAAATTTTTCATTGCGTTCCTTTTGTTTTTGCTTTTGGTGGCTGGGCTTGGCGGTTATTTTTCATTTGTCTTTTTTTCCGAAAACAGAGAGCTGAACTCCGAAGTTGTTTCTCTTCGGGAGAGTCTTGAAAAAACACAGTCCGAACTTAAGCGCCTGCAAAACATACGGGATATAGTTGAATCTTTTAATGAGCAGGATATCGCCACGGCCCTTCAGAGCAGAAACAACAGTACTAAATCCGATCCATCCAGACCAAACCTGGCCAAAATATTCAAGAAGGTGGACAAACATATCATCGCGCTTGATCATATTCAAGCCAGGATACGTAATTCAAGTATCCATTTGCGTTTTGAGCTGAATAATCTTTTGGAAGACCGTAAGGTCCAGGGCCGGGTAAATATCGCTCTGGTTAGCGAGTCCGGGAAAATCGTCGATATGGATGTCAAGAATGACGAACTCAGTTTTGAAATAAACCATTTTAAAAAAGTTGGAGTTTCATTTAAAATTCCGAAAGCATCCATGCAGCAAGACCTGTTTGCGCTCCGCTTGAGCATTGTAAATGAAAATAAGGAATTGATTTATAGTGAGACGTTTCCTTTTAGCGATATTTCTGTTTAGTTGCCTTTTGGGGAGCGTGTCCGCTGTTGAGGCCGGAGGGCAGGTACAGGTATATAATCTGTTCGCACGGACATTTTATCCCTTGGATGTCTTCTATATTCAGGGGGAAAAGCCTGGCCCGACCATCATGATCCAGGGGGGGATACAGGGAGACGAGTCGGCTGGAGTGCTTACGGCCGATTTGCTGCGTCAGGCCAAAGTTAAAAAGGGCAACCTGATTGTGGTGCCCAGAGCCAATGTGCCCGCCCTTAACCAGGATACCCGCAAGATTCATGTTGATTTGAACCGCCGGTTCGACCGCCAGTATGATCGTTTTTATGAAGACATACTGGCCCGGGCGATCAAGTTTTTCGTGGCCCGCAGCGACGGCTTGATACATTTGCACGAAGGAAGCGGCTTTTATTGTCCGGAATATGTGGATCAAAGCCGCAATCCGCAGCGTTTCGGGCAGTCGGTTATTATCGACTGTGCTGCGTATTCCGGAGTTCCCGATTTGGGCCGTATGGCTCGCAGGGCCATTGATCGGGTCAATGCGGGAGTTTCTCCTCCTCAATATGTCTTTACCCTTTTTAACACCGACACTTTTGCCAAGAGCACTCCACATGCCGAACAGCGCAAATCGCTGACATTTCATACCGTGAGCAAATTGCGCAAACCGGCTTTGGCCGTGGAAGTCTCTAAACAGATCCGGGACATGAGCTGGAAAGTAGAGCATCAGATTATAATGGTCCGGGAAATATTGAATAATATGGGCGTAAATATTGAATTGCCGGACAATATCGACGTTCAGGTAGATGAATGGTTTGACCGCCCGTTACCGGTCGCGGTCAATGGTCAGTCTTTGGAAGGCCTGGACAGGATTACCCTGCACAGGATGTCTACACTTCGCGCCGAACTGAATCAAGGTACGGACAAGGCCTGGAGCGTCAGTCCCTCGAATATGCCGCAGATCAATCTGTTGACTTCGGAAATCATACCGCAAACCGGTTTCAAATGTTTGCAAGTCCGGGTGGACGGTCGCCTTGTCCGGGAAATTCCTGTTCATTGGAAAGGTTCCGGGCCAAAGGAAGCCGGTGCCGATCCTCTTTTAGTTTACTCTCTGAATGGCCGGATTGGTTTTTGTATGCCCGGCACCGAAATTGAAGCCCGGGTTGGGGACAGTTTCCTGCTTTTGGGACTTTGGGGAGAGCAGGGAGGCGAGGTCTTAAACATCAAGGGCTATGTGAGCAATCATGTGCATAACGATGGACAGGACAAGCATTCCCGTCTGGTATTGCTGCAGGAAAGGTTCATGCGCCGTTATATTCAGGTCAAAGAACAGGGATTCAAGGCGCGCATTGTCCGGGAGACTCCAAGCAAAAAAAGCGTGCAATGGCATTTGCGTGTTTTGCCGCCGGAATCGCCGGATGTTTTCTGCAGAAAAAACAATTTATGGTTTGAGCTGGGCGCGGAAAAAGAGACCGTCGTCCATGTCGGAAATTATATGCTGACTACCGGCAATGACCGACAGGCTCTTTTTGTGACCCAGGACCGGATAGGTCCGGACAGCGAGCCTGTTCTTAGCTTGGGGTACGATCAGGTTGAGGAATTTGAAGTTGTCGATTCCCGAACATTTTTTCCGCTTTCCAGTATGTCCCTGCGAGGTCCGGACTCGATCCGTGAGCCCCATGCGGACCGATTAGAGTTCCCATATAGGATTTCGGACAAAAGGTAGACTCACAGATTTTTTTGGCTCTTCGACGGAATGCATGGATTTTTGCGAGTTATTCTCCTGATCCTTTTGATGCCGAACTTTCGGTTTTGTATTTTCTAAGCCCCGCCAAAGGGGGGTGCCCGCATCCTTTCCGGCACCCAAATTTAAATTTGGGTGCCGGATTTTGACGTAATATTAAAGGGCAGGAAAATATGCGAACCTTTCGTCAGGAACATCAGAAAGGATCACTCGAATAAAATCCACACCCAACGTCGAGGAACCATTGTTTTTATGTGTTTTATATTGCAAACCAGTGACAGTTGTCCGGTATTATGAAAGATTTTTTCGTTAATTTGCCTTTAAGGTACGCGCGGCAGGAGCGCGGGTACCTGCGCTTTTTTTCGGCCAACAGATTGAATCCAGAACTCGGATTGGATGCATTGGTCCTGGAGCAAGCTCCGGTGAGCTGGCATAAAGAGGTTGCCGCTTATTTGAGAAAGGAGGGGCTAGGTGCGGCAGTTCATCTCCCTTTTATCGACATTCATCCGGGCAGCCCGGATCCTTTGATACGTCAAGCGGCGCAGGAAAGGTTTTTTAAGGCTCTGGATACGGCCATGATCTATGAACCGCGTCATTTGATCGCCCATAACGGATATAACCCGACCGGATACGAGGATTGTTATCCACGCTGGCTGGAGAGCGCGGTCCTGACCTGGAGCAATGTGGGGAAAAAGCTGCAAGGAGCCCCGTTGTATCTGGAAAATACCGGAGAGACTGAGCCGAGCCAGATCAAGGATGTCTTGAGCATGCTTGATGGTCAATTCGGATTTTGCCTGGATATCGGGCATTGGCATTCATTCAGTCGCGGGTTTGAAAACCGCGATCTTTCGATCTGGCTGCAGAGCATGGCTCCGCATCTGAGGCATCTGCACCTGCATGACAATGACGGTTCTATGGACCAGCATTTGGGTATGGGCAGAGGAACTGTTCCGTTTGTTGAGTTGTTTGCGGGGCTTGAGTTTTTAGAAGTTTCCCCGGGGCTTACATTGGAACCGCATTCTTATGAAGATCTTGAGCAGAGCTTTAAATTCATGAATGAGCACAAGCATTGGTTTTCTCTTGTCGGAGTTTCCAGACAAGATTGCGATGCAAAATTGTCCGGAAAGGAGCCTTTTATTCCGGCAGACTAAGAAGGTCAGTCGGCACAGTAAAGATCCCGTCCCAATCCGGAAGACATGCAATCTTTTTTTCTCCCCAATCCAGTAGTACCGCGTGCAGGTAAAGTCTTTTGGCCTCTTCCCCGCCGTATTGTCTGTCCCCGAGCACTGGATGCGCGCGCAGTGATAACTGGGCCCGAATCTGGTGCGTGCGGCCGGTCAATAAAAGGATTTGCAGAAGACTCATGCCGGACTGCCGCAAAAGCGGCCGAACCAGGCAGCGGGCCTTTTTCCCTTTTTGGTTTGCGCCGACCTTGCCCGATGCGCGGTCCTTAACCAGTTTGTCTTGCAGCTGGATTTCATTTTCATCCGTCCAGTTACCACTAACCCAAGCCAGATAGTATTTTTTTACCGCATTGCTTTTCCATTTTTCGTGCATTTTCCTTAAAAAAGGATAGGTTCGGGCAATCAGTATGACTCCCGAGGTCGGCTTGTCCAAGCGGTGGACCGGCGTGGGAGCAAAATTGTCTTTAGAAAATGCGGACTTAAGATAAAGGGCAAGACTTTCTCTGGTTCCGGTTCCGGAATGCACGGCCAGTCCGGCAGGTTTGTCGATCAGGAGGAAGTCTTTTTCACAATGGATGATGTTCAGTTCCGGCCGGTTATTGTTTGAATTGAATTTTTTTTCGGTGCCCGGAAGGAAATCTTCATGCGGGGGAATTCTAACGATCTGATCCCGGCTCAGGCGGACAAACGGCTTGCATCTGCGCATGTCCACCCTGACCTGCCCGGTCCTTATCCAACGCATGGCCACACTCCTGGGCAGACCTTCCATGCGGCGCATAAGAAAGGAAAATAATTTTTGTCCGGCTTCCGCCCGGGTTACGGCTATATGTTGTACCGAAGGCATGATAAAAATAAAAGGGCGGCCAAAAAGCCGCCCTGGATCGTCTTGGTTATTCTTTTTGTGCACCCGGTACCGGCTTGCTCGTGTCCAGATCGTAGGCCAGGAGCATGGTTTTGCGGTGCTTGAGACCGGTCGCCCCCGGATATGTATTTACACAGACAACCAGCTCATCCTGACCGTCACCGTCCAGGTCGTAGATGCCGTAGTCGGATATGGTCCCCTTGATCCGTCTGGTTTTCCAGAAGATGTTCAGGCCCACCCCGTCCCAGAACAGGCAGTGTATCTCGCCCTGGGGAAAGGTGCGGTAGTTTTCGAAGAATTGCGAGGCCACGGAAAGGGGACGACTGACCAGAAGCTCAAAGCGGTCATCATCATCCAGATTAGTCGGGATCAGCCGGGCGGGAAGAAAGTAGAATTCGTCCATGGCATCCTTGTTTTCGCCCAATCCGGGCATGGCCGTATTTTTTTTCAGGCGCATCGAAGACGCGGCATAGACTTCATCAGTGGTGAACTGGATGTTTTCTGTGTCCGAATAGACTCGCAAATGGTCTGAATGGGCGACTATTATCTTGTAGCCCTCTTTTTGGGGCAGGTATGTGAAATTAAATACATTGCCCCATTCCGGGACCGAGATGTGCCGGCCCTGCCTGAATTCTCCCTGGCTCTTGACCATTTCATACACGCTGTCTTTCTTGAATATTTTGTACGGGCCGTGCTTCTGGCCGATAAGGGTTTTCATGTATTCCGGCGGAGTCCTTACTACATTCAGAAAATAGGGAATGTCGCGATCGACAACCTCGAATTTGTCATCTTTAAGGTTGAGGATAAAAGATTTTACAGTATCTTCGCCCTGCATGGCGGAGACGATAAGTTCCATGTATCCGTCCCGGTTCAGATCCATGAAATTCAGGGTCAGGCATTTGTAAGTGTATGGAGCTTCGTATGTCGCCACGGGCAAAAGCCGGCCTTCCTGAAAGCGGTAAGCATGCATTTTATGATCTTCCAGCAAAAAGACCTCTTTTTGCCCATCTCCGTCCGCATCAGTGACAACCATGTTCAGGGCGATGTATTTGAAGCTCTGGCTGCGCCATCTGCCGGGAGAATTGGGTGAATCGGAGTACTTGAACTGCGGATTGAGATAAAATTCCTGCCCGGCCTTGTCTTCGTTAAAAACCAGTCCTGGATTCATGCGGTTTACGACCTGGCCGGATTGAGCCGCTGTTTTTTCTTCTTCCGGCCTTTTGAACACGGCGGAATTTATTTCCGCGGCCATGTTCTTTAATTCCGGGATCAGATCGTCGAGTGTGGTCTGGCTGCTGGCCGGAGTGGATTCGCCCTCCGGGGATATGGTGTTCAGATCCAGGCTGCATTGTTTGTCCATTATGGTCAGGGTACCGTAAATCAGATAGTCCGCTTCGATTTTTTCAGCAATTCGGCTTGCCGCTTTTCGGCTTTCCGGGAAATCCAGACCTGTTATTTTGTCCTGGGAAACAGGTTCGAAATGATCCGTCCAGGTCAGGCGCGTGGTCAGCATGGATTGCGCGCCCTGACTCAGATATTGATAATCACTTGGTCCCTGAATCTTAAGCGGCAGTACGGCAAAGGTTTTTTGTTCTTTGGCGGAAGCCGGTGCAGCCAGCACCAAAATAGCCAAAAGAAGAATAGATATGCGTCTTATCATTTTTTCCTCCGGGAATGACGTTTTGACAGCGCGCTTGTTCAGAGTTAATGCGGCTTTCAATACGCAAGTTGTCCTGTTTGTATTTGGGCACCAGATTTCTTGCTAACCGTGATTTCGGCCTGCGGTTTTCTAATATCCACCAATGGGTGATGCTTGTCCCCTCCGGAGTGCATAAGAAAACCGGACGGCCTGCAGCAAATTTATGCAAAAAATCCGGTGAACTTTTTTTCCTGTGCTGAATAGTTACATATTCCGGTAAAGAATCTTTAGCAGTTTAACTTCCGGTATGCAATTTATAATCATCGGGTATCTGTTCAGCAAATTTTTTGGGTTCTTCGACGGAATGCATGGATTTTTTGCGAGTTATTTTCCTGATCCTTTTGATGCCGCACTTTCGGTTCTGTATTTTCTAAGCCCCGCCGAAGGGGGATGTCCGCCCCCTTCGGTCTCGCTGGTTTCAAAGGAAGGCAGTTTTTGTTATCGGCAATGCCAATTGGCTTGAGAACCTGTTTTTGTGTTCCGTCCCGCGGTCCGTTTTCCCCCTTTTGGCGGGGGCAGGAAAATATGCGAACCTTTCGTCAGGAACATCAGAAAGGATCACTCGAATAAAATCCACACAACGTCGAGGAACCATTTTTTGCAGGAGCATCTTTTATTTTTAAGCCCGGAAATTTTTTAATTTCCGGATGAGAACTACCGCATCGGATTTATTATGGACACAATTGCCTGAATGAAAAGATATTTTAGAATTTGTACTAATTTAAGCGACGCATGCCTGGTAGATGATTTGCTGCGAGCCCAGAATTTCTCCTTTTCAGAACTTTCTTTCTGGAAGAGGGGAAGGGGATTGGAATTTGCCCCTGTCTCTTTGGGCAGTTCCCTGGCCGCCTTTTTTGGCTTGATCTATATCCAGGATAAATCCTCTATGCTGCCTCCGATCGCCCTGCAGCCCGCCTCGGGAGAGCTGGTTCTGGATATGTGCGCCAGCCCGGGGAGTAAAACGGGCATGCTTTCCGCGATGGTTGGAGAATCGGGCCTTGTTTTGGCCAATGAGCCGACTCCGTCCAGATTGAATGTCCTGCGGCGCAATATGCAGCATCAGGGAATCTTGAACGTGATCAGCTGCGGATTCAAGGGCGAGGATCTGCCCCTCCCGGATGCTTGTGTGCCGTATATACTTCTGGATGTGCCGTGCAGCGGCTGGGGAACCGAGGAAAAGAATCCGGGCATTCGGGAATTTTGGAGCGAGGACAAGCTTGGCTCCCTGCTTGACGTGCAAAAACGGCTGCTTGCAAGCGCGGCCCGTCTCCTTGCCCCCGGCGGGCGTCTGGTATATTCCACCTGTACCACCAATGTCCGGGAAAATGAAGAACAGGTGAACTGGGCTTTGAAGCATTTGGATCTTCTTCCCGCCCGGATTGAAAGGCCGGCGGGAGTGCTGCATAAGATCCAGGATGAGCAGAATTTTTTCCGAGTGGAAAGCGTAAAAAACGAAAGCCAGGGTTTTTTTGTTGCCGCTTTTTTAAAAGAGGGAGCAAGTTGTCCTGCCTGCCCGAGTGAGAGTTACGTTTCCCCCGTCACGTATGCCGGTCTGGATGCCTTTTTTCGGGATTTGGAACGGAAAAAAGAAATTTTCAGTGTAAATAAGAAGGTGTTTCGTGTGCCCGGCCGGATTAAGGAGCTTTTCGGGAAGAATTCTTTTCAGGGCGCTTATCTGGGAAAAGTCAATAAAAAGGGTTATCAGGGTTGTTCCCGGCTGCGGGAAACAATTCCGAGGGATTTTGAGCCAGAAAAGGGTGTTGTTTTCGATAACATCAATGATTTAATGGGGCTTGTCCACGGGCAAAGTCTCGCCTCTCCTGTACATTCGGGACCATGCCCGATATACTGGAAGGGACTGCCTCTTGGGTGGGCCCGGGCCAAAAACGGCCGTCTTTTATGGACTGAAAAATAACGCAGCAATTTTATCCTGTCCGGGATAAACGGGAGGTTTTTCATGATCGGTTGTTTACGCAGGACCGCCAGGCTGTTTGACCGCAAAACCGGGCTTTCCATGCTCCTGCCCATGGATCACGGGATAACGGAAGGCATGCTCCCGGGGCTTGAGGATATATCGGAAAAGATAAATTTGCTGGCCGAAACAAAGGCCGGCGGATTGATCGTGCACAAAGGAATTGTTCTGCGTCAGGCTGAAAATATTCCGATAGACAAGAATATTGTAATTCATCTGTCGGCGGGAACCAAGCATGGAATACCTCAGTACTGCAAGACATTGGTAACGGGCGTTGCCGAAGCGCAACGACTTGGAGCGGACGCGGTTTCAATGCATGTAAATATAGGCAACGACCTTGAAGACAGAATGCTCGCGGATCTGGGAATGGTTGTTGACGATGCGCATCTGGCCGGTCTCCCGGTCCTGGCCATGATTTATGCCCGGGGCGGACAGATCATAAATGAACTCAATCCCGCGCTTGTGTCCCATTGTATTCGGCTGGGAGCTGAATTTGGTGCCGATCTGATCAAAGTACCTTATTCCGGAGATTATAAGAGTTTCTCCAGGGCGGTCTCCAATTGCCCGGTTCCGGTCCTGGTTGCCGGGGGACCCAGGCAACCCGATTTCGGTTCTTTTTTAGACATGATCAAAAGTGCATTGGATGCCGGATCCAGGGGAGTCAGCGTAGGCAGGAACCTTTTTCAGCAGAACGACCCGCTGCAGGCAATCAACAGACTGCAGGATATTATGGGATTATAGCTTTGCGCGATGTATCTGTTCAGCAAATTTTTTGTTTCTTCTGTTTTCGGCGCCGTGTTTTCTAAATCCCGTTCAAGGCGGTTGACAGCGGCATCCACAATAAGCCGGGGCATAAAGGATGGCGGGTGCCGTCGGGTCTATTCCTGCTGGATCAGACGCCATAAAAGACCGTCCAGATCATTGAGGAGTTCGGCATAGAGTCCGCCGTAACCGGGGAATTTTCCGGTGAGTTTATTTTTCCTGGCCTGCAATTGCTTGTCTCCGCTGGCTTCCGGCGAGGAGGGCCGGCTGGCAAGCACCATACGTTCACTTAGAATGTATTCCCGCATTTCATTAATAAATTTATTCATTGTGGTCCGGAAATCATTCTTGCGTTTTTGCAGGAATTTGTGGGCGTTATCATTCGGCTTCGTTGCGAGAATCTCGGAAAGCATGGCCAGAAGAAAATTGATCGCGGAGCCGGGTATACCTCTGCGCCAGCCAAGGAGCCAGGTGCTTCTTGAAATAATCAGAAAATGTTCCCGCCCGGCTTTAATCAGACTCAGCAGTCCTTCGCGGGCTTCTACAAGTGTCGGGTCATCCCAGGCAATTTCAGGATTGAATATGTCCCATTCCGGGACAGTTTGGGCCGTGCCCGGAAAATTGATGCCTTGATCGGAGAGGAAACGCAGCAGGAGCCGGTTTGCCTCCGCAGCCAGGGGGGTTTCCAAATGGGCATAGCTTAACAGGTATTTTCCCTTTCCGAATCGTCCCTGGATGATGCAGGGCTCGTTTTTCAGGATATCCGGGTCCAGATTTATGCCGTAAATCCGTTCCCATTCCTTTAGATGTTCTCGCGGAATGTGCTGCATTTTAAGGTCCGAGACCCAAAAGTCCTCCGAGGGCCGGGAATATCTGCAAAGCACGCTGAGGTCCGGATCCGGGGCCATTTTGAATTGGGATGGCCACCATACGGGAAGCATGATTTTTTCCTGTGTATTGTCCATCTCCAGCCGGCAATGCATATATCCGCTGAAGTTGGGCAGCCTGTTGCGGACCGGCTTTCTTCCGCAAGGGCAAAGTGAGAGGAAGCCGTCCTTTCGGGTGGAGGACAAAGCGAGACCCGCTCCGCCGCAAAATCCTATGTAAGTCCCGCCGTTACGGACATATTTGTGGATGGCACAATGCCCGGAAGCGCTTAATGCCTGTGATTTGAGTCTGGCCCATCCCCCGGGGACGAAAAGCGTCCGCGGCGGGTCTTTTTGCAGAATCCCGGCGGCGATTTGTTCCGCGCTGACAGTTTTTACCGGCAATTCCCAGAAGCGCAGGGCGCGCAGGAGCATGAGCCCCCATAAATGGGATTCGTCCCAGAGCATGTAGATGTTGTTTGGCATTGCCGGTTTTTCTTAACAGTGTTCTCTGCCGGGGACAAGGGTTTGTCCGCCGGTGATATTGTACCTGGAACGGGTGGTATATGCAGCCCGGTATCTGTTCAGCAAATTTACGCAAAAAATACGGTGAACTTTTTTTCGGGTGCTGAATTGTTACGCAGCCGGAAATATTTTTGGGACAATCTATAAATAAACGCGGGTACTCTGAATTTTCCGGCAGAACTTATGGTTGATTTTTTGATTCAGGGGCAATAAATGATTTTTTGTCTCTTGCGGCGTATTTGTACACTAAATTTTATACGATTAGATGACAAGTCGGGGCGCGTTTCAATTTCCATCCGGGAATATTCTGTCATTTCCAAATATACACGCGCGATCCGGTTATATAATATTGTGAAAAAAGAAATAAAATCCAAGAGGTAATTTATGGCTTCCAAAGAACTCCCCAAAGGCTACAATCCGGGTGATGTGGAAGATAAATGGCTGTCTTACTGGGAAACCCAGCGGACATTTACTCCCGATGCCGGGCAGCCGGATCCCGCGTATTGCATTGTAATTCCACCGCCGAATGTGACTGGAAGCCTGCACATGGGCCACGCGCTCAATCTTACCCTGCAGGATATCCTGTGCCGCTATCACCGTCAGAAAGGGGAAAATGTTTTATGGGTTCCAGGCACCGATCACGCCGGAATTGCTACACAGAATGTTGTTGAGAAATCCCTGGCCGGCCAGGGATTGTCCCGGGATGATCTCGGCCGGGAAGAGTTTGTGAAAAAGGTCTGGGAATGGAAGGAGGAGTACGGGAACAAAATTTTGAATCAGGTTCGCCGGATCGGGGCTTCGGTGGATTGGACCCGACAGCGTTTTACCATGGATGAAGGCTTGTCCCGTGCCGTTCGGGAAGTCTTTGTCGGTCTCTACGAGCAGGGACTTATTTATCAGGGGGATTATATTATTAATTGGTGTCCGCGCTGCCATACGGCTCTGGCCGATCTGGAGGTTGAGTATGAAGAAGTACCCGGCGCTCTTTATCATATTCGTTATCCTTTGGCGGATGGCGACGGCGAGGTGATCATCGCCACAACCCGGCCGGAAACCATGCTCGGGGACACGGCGGTGGCGGTCAATCCCGAAGATGACAGATACCGGGATCTTCCCGGGCGCGAGGTGCTTTTGCCTCTTACGGACAGAAAAATCCCGATTATCGGGGATGAATATGTGGATATGCAGTTCGGTACCGGCTGTCTTAAAGTCACCCCCGCTCATGACGTAAACGATTTCGAACTGGGCACCAAGCATGATCTTGAATTCCTGCAGGTGATCGACGACAAGGGGAATATGTCCATGGATGCCGGGCCGGATTTTGCGGGCCTGGATCGCTATGCATGCCGCGGCAGGGTTGTGGACATGCTCAGCGAGCAGGGGTTTTTAATCCGACAGGAGGAATACCGGCATAGTGTGGGACATTGTTATCGTTGTCATACGGCTATCGAACCATATGTTTCAAAACAATGGTTTGTTCAGGCCAGGCCGTTGGCCGAGGAAGCGGCCCAAGCGGTAACGGACGGAGAAACCGATATTTTCCCGGACAATTGGCGCAAGACATATTTTGAGTGGCTGGACAATATTCGTGATTGGTGCATTTCCCGCCAAATATGGTGGGGTCACCGTATTCCGGCCTGGACCTGCGAGGAGTGCGGTGAACTGATAGTCGCCCGGCAGGATCCGGATAGTTGTCCCCAATGCGGGTCAAATAGATTAAAACAGGATGAAGACGTCCTTGATACCTGGTTTTCATCAGCACTTTGGCCTTTTTCAACTCTTGGCTGGCCGGATGAAACAGAAGACCTGAAGACTTTTTATCCAACTTCGGTCCTGGTAACCGGATTCGATATTCTGTTTTTCTGGGTGGCGCGGATGATGATGATGGGCGTGCATTTCATGGGCCGGGTGCCGTTTCGGGATGTGTATATACATGCTTTAGTCCGAGACGCGCAGGGCCAGAAGATGAGCAAATCCAAGGGCAATGTCATTGATCCGCTGCTTACCATAGACAAGTTCGGAGCTGACGCTTTCCGGTTCACCTTGACCGCTTTTGCGGCCATGGGCCGGGATATTAAGATGTCCGAAGAGCGTATTCAGGGCTACAGGCATTTTATAAATAAGATCTGGAATGCCGCCAGATTCGCGCTCATGAATCTGGATGACCAGGTACCGGAATTCGAACCGAAAAAGTCATCCGGTTTCGCGCATCGCTGGATTCTCCATCGCATGGAGGAAGTAAAAGAAAATGTTGCCCTTTCTCTGGAAGAGTACAGATTTAATGATGCGGCTCAGGAATTGTATCAATTTGTTTGGCATGAGCTATGCGACTGGTATCTGGAAATGATAAAGCCGGAACTGTATCGCAGGGATGAGTCGGCGGGACCGGCCAGGGCCTGTCTTCTGCGGGTGCTTGAGGAAACGCTTGTCCTGCTTCATCCGGTAATTCCATTTGTTACCCAGGAAATATGGTCCTTTTTGCCGCAAAGAAAGCAGGAGAATCTGGCTCTGGTTCCGTATCCGGAAAAGAGGGACGGATGCAGTGATCAAAATGTTTCCGAGGAGATGAATTTTTTGCGGGATGTTGTGGTCAGTGTCCGTAATATCCGTTCCGAACTGGGTATCGCTCCAGCACTTAAACTGAATGTACACATGCGGGCTCAGGGACGGGATCGTGAATTTTTACTGGAGCATGCCGATCTTATTCGCAATTTGGCTCTTGTTGAAGATTTGAGCGTTGAAAAAGACCTGGAAACTCCGCAGGGCGCGGCCAGTAATGTTGTCCAGGGCAATGAGCTTTTTGTCCCGCTTAAGGGCCTGGTTGATTTCGACAGTGAGCTGTCCCGGCTGGACAAGGAATTGGCCAAGTTGGACAAGGAATTGGATATCGTGGGCCGAAAACTTGCCAATGCCGATTTTGTGCAAAAGGCTCCGGAACATATTGTCCAAAAGGAAAAGGAAAAGGCCGGCGGATTCGAGGAAAAAAAGGCAAAACTTGAGGAATTATACGCCCGGCTTGAGAAATATGCGGCGAAATAAATGCTGGCGGCAACGCCCGAGACAGTTGTCTGCCCGCGGTTTTTTATTCCCGCGCTTCAAGTCCGGAAACAAGAGCATCGAACGACCCCTGGTCGTTTTTCGCATGGAAAATAGATAGTTGCCGTAAATGTTGTTAACAGTCAGATAAGGATTGGATGCAATGGGAAAAGTTTATCTTATAGGCGCCGGACCAGGCGATCCGGGCCTTTTTACTTTGAAGGGAAAAGATATCCTGCGTTTTGCGGATGTTGTGGTTTACGATTATCTGGCCAATAAGCATTTTTTGTCTTTTTGCCGGGACGATGCGCAAGTGATTTATGTGGGTAAAAAGGGCGGCGAGCATACCCTGCCCCAGGACAAAATTAATGAATTGCTGGTGGACAAGGCCCGGGAAGGATTGAATGTGGCCCGGCTTAAAGGCGGTGACCCGTATGTATTCGGACGCGGGGCCGAGGAAGCCGAAGAATTGCTGGAAGCGGGGATTGATTTCGAGGTTGTACCCGGAGTGACTTCCGCGATTGCCGCTCCGGCTTATGCGGGTATCCCCCTTACTCACCGCAATTATTCTTCTTCCGTTTCTTTTATAACCGGCCACGAAGATCCAAACAAAAAAGAAAGCGCGCACAACTGGAAGGCTCTCGCCGCGAGTACGAATACCTTGGTCTTTTTCATGGGCGTAAAGAATCTGGCGTTCATAAGCCGAAATCTCATTCAGGCGGGCATGTCTCCGGAAGTTCCGGCCGCGCTTGTTCGCTGGGGAACCACCTGTCTGCATCAGACTGTTGCCGGAACCATTTCCGATATTTCCGAAGTTGCGGAAAAAAACGGTATCAAGCCTCCCGCCCTGCTGGTTGTGGGACAAGTGGTCCGGTTGCGTTCTGTGTTGAACCGTTTTGAGCATTTGCCGTTATTGGGACGCAGGGTGGTCATAACCAGGGCCAGGCAACAGGCAAGCGGACTGGTCAGCCGCTTGGAGGAATTCGGGGCCTGCTGTCTTCAGTTTCCAACCATCAGCATAGAACCCCTGCCGGATTATTCGGAAGTGGATGCCGCCATCTCCGATTTGGACAGTCACGATTGGCTTGTGTTTACCTCTGTCAACGGCGTTAAATATTTCTGGGATCGATTGCGAAAGGCCAATTTGGATACCCGTGCTCTGGGCTATGTCCGGGTCGCGGCAATAGGCCCGGCAACGGCCGTTGCTCTGCAGCAAATCGGGATTTATCCGGATTTCGTTCCGGAAAAATATGTTGCAGAATCCGTTGTCCAGGGGCTTTTAAAACTCGGAGTAAAGAATTCCAGCGTACTTATTCCCAGGGCCAGGGAGGCCCGGGAAGTTTTGCCCCGTGAACTGGAAAAATCCGGGGCCCGGGTGCGCGTCCTTCCGGTCTACGAAACACATCTGGCGGAAAAGGAAGAGGATCCGGGACAGACTTTGGGACAAGCCGATATCGACTATGTTACCTTTACCAGCTCTTCCACCGTGCGTAATTTTTTCTCCCTGGTCAGCCCGGAATATATACAAAAATGTCTGGATCGGGGAACGTGTCTGGCCTGTATCGGCCCGGTGACCGCGGATACACTGCGGGAATTCGGTTTTGAGCCAGGAATTGTCGCCGAGGAATACACCATTCCCGGTCTGGTGGACGCCCTGCTACAGGATGCAAAGTAAATTTGTAATTGTTGTCTCTGCGCACCCAATTTTTGCTGCCCGTGCTTTCGGCCTGCGGTTTTCTAATACCCGTCAAAGGACGATGCCTGCCCCTCCGGACTCGCTGCCCGGAGGATAGGCAACCGTTTTCCCCCCTTTGAAGTGTATAGAAAAAACCGGACGGCCCGTCACCGATGCACGCAAACAACCCGCTGAACTATTAGTTTGGTGAATAGTTACACAATTCTCTGAATAATTGCTGATTGTTTACTATTTTTTTCAAGAGGAAGATATGTCTCTAGCTATAGCCGTTTTAATTTCCGGAAGCGGATCCAATCTGCAGTCGATTATTGACAGCATAGAAATTGGACGGCTGGATGCCCGGATTGAACTTGTAATCAGTAACAAGCCGGATGCGTTCGGTCTGGAAAGGGCCAAAAAACACGGAATACCTTATCGGGTTGTTCCGCATGCCCATTATCCGGTCCGAACCGATTACGACACGGAACTTATAAAATTTATAAGAGAAAGCGGAGCACACGCCGTAGTCCTGGCCGGTTTCATGCGTATTCTTACCCCTGGTTTCATCCGGGCTTTTGAGAACAGGATATTAAATATTCATCCGGCTCTTTTGCCTGCTTTTCCGGGTGTTTCCGGACAAAAGCAGGCGGCGGAATACGGTTCCCGCATTTCCGGGTGCACCGTGCATGTAGTGGATGAAAAAATGGACAACGGTCCTGTAATTATTCAGGCAGCGGTTCCCTGCCCAGCCGGGGATGACCTTGCGGACATAAAAAACAGAATTCTGGCTTTTGAACATCGAATATATCCCCAGGCCGTGCAATGGCTGGCCCAGGACAGACTGAAGATAACCGGCAGAAAAGCAGCGGTTGTTGACGCTCCCGAACCGGCTGTATATTCCTCGGGAAATATAGCGGCCCTGGTTTGCCCCGGTTTTGATCCCGGTTTTTAATTTGTTTGGGTTCTTCCGGTTCAAGGTTATGTTGCCGGAAAGAGACTCAAAGCTATCAGAATCGCCCGGTTGGGCCAAAACATAAGATTTTTTTGTCTCTCGCCTCCGGCATTCAGTTTTCTGAGTGACCGGACAGACTCCTCGAAGGCTCGGTAGAGGCACAGAGGAAGAGTGGAGAGAAGGCGGTTTTCTTTCAGTTCCGCTAACGGATTATTTTAGTTGTAAATAAAATTTGTTGCCCTGATGATATCCTCATGCTAATCTTTATTCACTTTTTTGCGGAGCAAAGTCATTTCGTCCAAACGAGTTAGCTTTTATCCGGACATTATGTGTCCGCTCCGCAAATTTTCCATCAGTCACTTCGGGCGGCCCCCGGGCCTTAAAAGGGAACTCCGGTGTGATTCCGGGGCGGTCCCGCCGCTGTAAATTCCGTGTATTTTTTCAAGATCCACTGTCCGGCACTCAATTTTTGGGGGAAAAGTTTTTTGGCTGCTTATCTTGGGCATAAAGATTCAGCCGATGACTTTCTAAGAGAAACAAAAAAATGAGTGCCGGACGGGAAGGTGAAAAAAAGGAATGAGCCAGAAGACCTGCCTGAAGACACGCTATGCTTCAAGCGCACGCGGATGCGTTTCAAGCGGTCCTTAACATTGGTAATTGCAATGTCATTAAAAATCAGTACGTCATCGTGGCATATGCTGCGTGGGTTTGAGCCCATGAGCATGTGCGACTGGCCGGGAAGAATCAGTTGTGTCCTTTTTTTCGGAGGTTGCAATTTGCGTTGCCCGACCTGTCATAACTCCCGTCTGGCCTGGTATCCTGGAGCGGTTAAGCCCATGGATGCAAAACAGGTCTTAAAAACCGTATCAGCGCGTCTTAACTGGCTGGATGGTATTGTCTTGACCGGCGGCGAAGTAACTATTCTGTCCGGATTTTTGCACATTCTGGATGATCTTCGTGCAATCGACCTGGATTTGAAAATGGATACCAACGGGATGCGTCCGCAGGTAGTAAAACAGGTGCTGAATGAGAATTTGGCTGATATGATTGCCGTGGATATAAAAGGCCCCTGGGACAAGTACCCCGCGCTCACCGGCGGCCGGGTTGGTTCGGGCGAAGCCAGGAAACGTCTGGAGACTGTTTTTGACATGGCGTCCACCAGGCCGGAGAAATTCTATTTCCGGTGCACGAAAGTCCCCGCATTGTCCGAGACGGATCTTGAACTGGTGGCCGCTTATACACCCCCGGGGCAGCAAGTACATTTTCAGGACTATATACCGCCAGGTGCGGACAATGAAGAAAGTATAAACAAGGCCGACTCGGTCAACGTACAGGAGGAAGAATGCCTAAGCAGATAAAGAAAAGAGACGGATGTCTGGAAACCTGGTCCACAGAGCGGATAGCTCAGGCGGTGTTGAAGGCTTTGAATGCCAGCGGCATCAAGGATCCGCTGCTTTCCAAAAGACTTGCTAAAAAAGTGGAACAGAAATTGTCCGGCTATGATGTTCCGGAACAGGAAAAAGTTCAGGACATGGTCGAGATGGTTTTAATGGAATCCCGGCTGTATGATGTGGCCAAAAAATATATTTTGTACCGGGAAAAGAGACGGGAATTCAGAAGTCAAAAGGAAGTCTTTCTGGACATCACGGATACCATTGACAGTTATATGAACAAGTCCGACTGGCGGGTGAATGAAAACGCCAATATGAGCCATTCCTTTCAAGGGCTCATGCTTCATTTGTCCGGATCCGTTCAGGCCCGATACACGCTGGAAAAGTATCCCGAAGAGGTGCGTCAGGCGCATGAACACGGATATTTTCATGTCCATGATCTCTCCTTCGGTTTGGCCGGATACTGCGCCGGATGGAGCCTGCGCGATCTGCTTCTGGAAGGTTTTAATCTGGCCGGGCGTTGTTCTTCCGGCCCGGCGAAACATTTTTCATCAGCTCTGGGGCAGATGGTCAATTTCCTGGGAACATTGCAGAATGAATGGGCCGGAGCGCAGGCCTTTAACAATGTGGATACATATCTGGCTCCGTTTATCCGCTACGACGGGTTGTCCTATTCCGAAGTGCGCCAGGCTGTTCAGAAGTTTGTGTTTAACCTGAATACAACTTCCAGATGGGGCGGACAAAGTCCGTTTACCAATCTGACATTCGATCTTGTCCCTCCAAAGCATATTGCCAAAGAAGGCGTGATCCGCGGCGGGGAAATTACTGATGACTCCTACGCTGATTTCAGTCCGGAAATGGAAATGATCAACCGGGCATTTCTGGAAGTGATGCTTGAAGGGGACTACCATGGACGCATTTTTTCTTTTCCTATCCCTACTTATAATATTACCGAAGATTTTCCCTGGGATGGAGAAGTGGGAAAGTTGCTTTTGAAGCTCACGGCCAAATACGGGGTTCCCTATTTTCAGAATTTTATAAATTCCGATCTTTCTCCGGAAGATGTCCGCTCCATGTGCTGTCGTCTGCAGATGGATCTTAGGGAACTCAAAAAAAGGACCGGGGGACTGTTCGGTGCGGGAGATCTTACCGGATCCATCGGCGTTGTAACTCTCAATCTCCCCAAGTTGGCTTTTCTGGCCCAGGGGGAGGAGGATTTTCTGGATCTTTTGACTGAATACGCGAGTCTGGCCAAGGATTCTCTGGAATACAAACGCAAGGTAATCGCCAATAACATGGAAATAGGGTTGTTTCCGTTTTCCAGCCGATACTTGAAAAACGGCCTGCGGGGGCACTTCAGTACAATAGGGCTTATCGGCGGACATGAAGCCTGCCTCAATCTCCTGGGCAAGGGGATAGATTCCGATGCCGGGTTGCGCTTGATGCGTCGAGCCCTCAATCATTTGCGCCAGCTGACCATCGGTTTTCAGGAAGAAACCGGGAATTTGTACAACCTTGAAGCCACTCCGGCCGAGGGCACCAGCTACAGGCTGGCCAAAATAGACAAGGCTCTTTACGCGGGTATAGCCACTTCAGGAAATGGCGTTCCGTACTATACGAATTCAACCGCCCTGCCCGTGGGTATTTCTTCGGACGTCTTTTACGCACTGGAGCATCAGGATCAATTACAGACTTTGTATACGGGCGGGACTGTCTTTCATACCTTTCTCGGAGAGGCCGCGGCGGATGAAAAGGCCTTGCAGTCTTATATAGTTAAGGCCATGCGCCAGACCAAGTTGCCCTATATTTCGATAACTCCGACTTTTTCTATCTGCAAAGAACATGGTTATCTGCGCGGCGAACACTTTAGCTGCCCGCATTGCGGTCAGGACGCGGAAGTGTACACGCGTGTTGTTGGCTATTATCGTCCGGTTTCCAGATGGAATAAAGGAAAACAGGCTGAGTATCAGGAACGCAGGGTTTTCGATCCGGTGGCCGATTAATTTTTTTTTCGCCCGGCAGTTTCCCTTTTTCAAAAATTTTTTCAGGCTCTTCGACGAAAGGTATGGATTTTTGGGTTTTATTTTCCTGATCCTTTTGATTCGGAAATATTCAATCGAATAAAATCTACACGCAATGCCGAGTTTCCTTTTTTGTAATAAGCAAAGTATTGCCAAGATTACTAAAGTATGAAATCAAAATTCAGTGGGTAGTTTATAAAATGATGGAATAGAGTCGATGTATATAAAATTTTGGGGAGTACGGGGTTCGGTTCCTGTTTCGGGTCCGGAGTACACACATTTTGGAGGAGATACTCCATGTCTGGAGGTACGTAACGCCTCAAACGATTTGATTATTGTCGACTGTGGTTCGGGCTTGCGCAGGCTGGGAAACAGCCTTCTGCAGTCCGGTATATCCCGGATCCACCTGTTTCTGACCCATACGCATTGGGACCATATAATCGGATTTCCTTTTTTGAAATTACTGCATGACGAAAAAATCGAGATATTGCTCTACGGTTATCCCCGCTGGCAGGGAAATGTGCGCGAACTGCTTTTTGATGTCTTCAAGGCGCCTCATTTTCCGGTTCGCGCGCAGGACCTCAAAGCCGACATCAACTATATTCAATGCAGAGACGAAGTACAGATTTCCGGGATGCGCATTAGTCCGGTGCCCTTGTCCCATCCCAATCTAGGCGTTGGTTTCAGTTTTCGCGAGCAGGATAAAAAATTTGTTTTCCTTACGGATAATGAACTGGATTTCAGGCACAGGGGAGGATTGGAATTTTCCGGCTATGCTGATTTTTGCAAAAAGGCGGATCTTTTGGTCCATGATGCCGAGTTCACTGTCGAGGATTATTCAATGACCAGAACCTGGGGACATTCCCGCGCCACGGACGCCATCGCTCTGGCAGCAAAAGCCGGGGTTGCCCGTCTGGGTCTGTTTCATCACAACCAGGATCGACAGGACAGTGATATTTTTAAAATGGAACGGGAGGCCAGGGATGAACTGCGGACATTGAATCCAAAGGTTGAATGTTTCGCCGTTGCGCAGGATCAGGAATTGGTAATTTGAATGTGTCTGTTTGCCAATTTTTTTGTTCTGTGTTTTTTCCGTTTTCCGAGTCAGGCTTCAGTCTGCTGAAAGATCTCGAAACAACCGGATCGGGTTTGTAGATATAAGCGGAATGGCGGCTGTTGTACTGGTATTAAAGTAAAAAAAGACCCGCTTTTTCAGCGGGTCTTGCAGTTTGTCGGAACGGTCGGAAAAATGGACCGAATGCGACCAGGATGATGCTAACGACTCCAGGTGGCGGGTTTAGGCACCCCCTGATAATAACGCCCAACCATCACGGTCTTTTTTTCCAGCAATGCGGACTGGGTTTTCATGTAGTCCAGGCATTTGCGACGCAGTTTGCGTGACCAGGCATACAGATTTGAATGTTTTTTTCGCGTTGTTTGCTGGGTTGCAAGAAACGCGGTAATTTCTCTCATGGATTCCTCTTTTGTGCTTAGTTGGTTTGCCGTAGATTTTCAAATTTTCCCCTCCCGGGGACGAAACCACCTATAGCCGGTTTGAGTGCTTGTCAACTGTTTGTTTCGGATTGGAGCCCATTTTTTTGGTTTCCATTCGGGTATTTGTTCTCCAGGTTTTTTACGAGTTTAAGTTTACGGCCTGCCGCAAATTTACGCAAAAAATGCGGTGAATTATTAGTTTGGTGAATAGTTTCAATTTGTCAGCAGAGTTATGGTATGAAAGAATTTTTTCTCTGTTTTGTTCCGATCTTTGTAGCGGTGGACCCATTGGGGATCTTGCCGCTGTTTATGACTTTTACCGAAGGCATGGGGCAGAAGGAACTCAAGCGGGTCATTATTCAATCTTTTGTCACCGCTCTTGTGGTGGCCATTCTTTTTTTAATCGGGGGCACTTATCTTTTGCGCCTGCTCGGGTTGACCGTTGCCGATTTTATGGTCGCCGGAGGGATTTTGCTTTTGGTTATGTCAATCACGGATATCATTTCTGCGGATAAGGTTCGAAGAAGGATAAACCCGGCAGAAGTAGGGGCGGTTCCTCTCGGTGTTCCTTTAATCGCCGGCCCTGCCCTGATGACAACTTCTCTTTTGCTTATGAGTGAACATGGCTTTGTTTCCACGACCCTGGCGGTTACGGCCAATATAATTTTAGCGAGCATAGTTTTTTGGATGTCCAGACCATTGCACAAGATTCTTGGTTCCACCGGCTCCAAAGTCATATCCAAACTTGCCAGCCTGCTTTTGGCTTCAATTTCGGTAATGATTATCCGTAAGGGGATAATGGCTTATTTGGGCTAGTCGGGACAGGCATTTTCTACATATGATTTGTAAACAATATCTTCAAGGATTCGGGGCAGTTTTAAAGTCGGCAATTTCTTTTCGCGCATAATCATATTTGACATTGCCGATCAGAAATAATAGTCGTTTCTGTTCACGTGAATCTTTTAAGTATATTGAATAAAATTTTAGTCGCCGGGCCCCGTTAACATTCTTAGATTATACTCTGAATTTGTTTTTTTCGCGGGCCTTGAGAATCAGGTAAATTTTTTAGGACATTAGATTGAACAGGAGATATCGAAATGAAAAGGACATATCAACCGAGCAATATCAAACGCAAAAGAACACACGGATTTCTGGTCCGTTCCAGAACACGGAATGGGCGGGCAGTATTGCGCCGTCGCCGGGCCAAAGGCCGCAAACGGCTGTCAGTCTGATTTTCCCCCGCGGGTTCAAAATTACGTCCAGATCCGATTATCAAATCTGTTATTCCAGGGGACGGCGTTTTTTGGCCCGCAATTTTATTGTTTTTGTCCTGCCGGTAGCCGGTCAACACTGGCGACTGGGGATAGCAGCCAGCAGAAAAACCGGGAATGCGGTCAAGCGCAATCGAATAAAGCGGCTTGTGCGAGAAGTGTTTCGAGTAAATCAGCACGAAATCGGCCTGGAAGCGGATATCGTCGTAGTCGTGAAAAGGGCGGCCCCGATTCCTGAGTTGAATTATTATCTGGTGCGGGATGAATTGCTTCCCCTTTTAGACAGAATAACCGCCCGGATCGGCAGAAATGGCTTTAATAAATAATATTTATTCGGAAATGACTTTTTCCGTTTAACTTTATCAATCGGGCAATTGTTTAGTCGCGTTTTGCGATCGTCTTGTGCTTAATTGTTTGGATTTTTTGTTAAACGATATGAGATATCATTTCCGGACCCTAAATCGGCTGCTTTCTTGTCCAGAATTTTAAAATTTCGGATGGAAACCAACTAAAAGGCTGCCGGATTGGAAGTCTGTGGCGTAAGGTAATGGTAAAAAAAATCTTCCTTCTTATTCTGGCGGGTTATCGTGCATGCATCTCGCCTTTTTATTCCCCCTGTTGTCGATTTTATCCCACCTGCTCCAGCTATGCCGAACAAGCCATTCATGAACATGGCCCGCTCGCGGGCATTATTCTCGCCGTTCTGCGCATTTTGAGGTGCAATCCTCTTTGCAGGGGAGGAGTAGACCCGGTGCCCGAGCATTTTGGCTGGAAATCTTTATTTGGAGTTAAAAGAACCCATGGATAATAAACGTATATTTTTTGCAGTAAGTTTGTGTATTATTGTACTGGTATTCTGGAATGTGCTTTTTCCTCCGGTACCTCCGGTACAGCAATCTCCGGATTCTTCGGACACAAAATCCAGTCCCTCCGGCGTTCAACGGCAAGCCGGCGGCTCCGGGGATCAAAGCGAGTCGACTGCCGGCCAGGGTTCAGCTGAACAATTGGATGATTTTGTCCCGGATGCGGGACGCGAGGTTCGGATTGAAACTCCGCTTTACAAGGCTGTCTTTAATTCCCAGGGCGGAATTGTTAAGCACTTTGTGCTTAAGAAATACAAAGAAAGTATGGAGTCGGATTCTCCGCAGGTAGACTTGATAACCCCGAAAGCCCTGTCCAAGGGCCCCATGGGCTTGATTTGGAACAGGCAGCAAACCTGGGCAAAGGGAAAATGGGCCTTTGAAGGGCATGACCTGGATATAAAGTCCGGTGAAGAGAAGTCTCTTGAATTCATCGGCCGAATGGATGGACTGCAGTTTATCCGCAAGCTTATTTTCAAGGGCGACTCCTATCAGATCGAAGAAGAATTGACAGTTGTCGATACCGCTGGAAGACGGATGGACGGAGAGCTTGCCTTTGCCCTTTCAACTCCTTCCCTGACCGGTGACGATAACCGCTATAACCGGACGCGGATCATGTTCATGGACAAGGACGGAGTAGACGAGGAAGATGACGAGGACGATCTTCGGGAAATCGGTATCCAAACCGAGAAATCTGTAGACTGGGGCATAATTTCCAGTAATTATTTTCTGCTTGGACTCATTCCCGATTCTTCGGACATGTATTTCAAGGCTCGGCTCGAAGACGGGATATATCGGCTGGCCCTTACGCGGGAGCTGGAAATTTTTGAAAATTCCGCCCAGAAAATGACCTGCACTTATTATATGGGGCCCAAGAAAAAGTCGCAGCTGGAAAAAGTTCCCAATAATTTCGTGGCTTCCCTGAAGTACGGCTGGTCGGCTTTTGATATTATAGCCAAGCCGCTTATGCAGGTACTCAAATTTTTCTACCAGTATACCGGCAATTACGGCATCGCGATCATTATTTTGACGATCATCATAAAGATTATCTTTTGGCCGTTGTCCCAGAAGAGCTACAAGTCGATGAACAAGATGAAGAAAATCCAGCCGATGATGGCCAAGGTCAAGGAAAAGTACAAGGGTGACCGGCAAAAGATGAATGAAGAGATGATGCGTCTGTACAAGACCTATAAAGTCAATCCGGCCGGAGGGTGTCTGCCCATGCTTGTCCAGATTCCGGTGTTCATTGCTCTTTATCAGGCGCTTTTGAGTGCGATCGAACTTAGACACGCTTCATTTATTTATTATTTGCCGTTTACGGACATTGTCTGGCTTGCCGATCTTTCAGCCAAGGATCCGTTGTACATAACCCCTCTAGTCATGGGGGCGACAATGTTTATTCAGCAGAAAATGACCCCATCGCCGGGAGATCCGACTCAGGCCAAGATCATGCTTTTTATGCCGGTTATTTTTACGTTCATATTTCTGAGTTTTCCCTCCGGACTGGTGGTTTACTGGCTGATCAACAATGTGTTGTCCATAGCCCAGCAATGGTGGATGATGAAAAAACAGGACTGAGAACGAGGTCTTTCAATAAAAATTTTATTATCATGCCCGGCACGCAATTGTCTTTATTATTTACACGGCGCAAAATGATTCGTACGATTTTAGAACAGTTTGAATCATAGTCTTCGGGTGAGCAGGATCGGCGCATGCAGATGCGGTTTTACCTCCCCGGTTGGAAACTATTTAGCAGGTAAGGTGCGAGTCCAGGTCAATGCGCATATCGAGGCAAAATCAAGTGACTGAAATGAAAAACATGAAGCGACAATTGCTATTCATTGAAAAAAGCATACCGGGCGCAAACAGACTGCGAATAAGGAGTGAGCATGGAGCAATTCAAGCAGTTTTGGGGCAAGGACGTTGACGAGGCCATAGAGGAGGCCTGCGAATATTTTAAAGCAGAACGTGATGACCTGGAGATTGAAATTGTTACCGGGGGATCATCGGGAATTTTTGGGCTGGTCGGGGTAAAAAAGGCCGAGATAAGTGCCCGCAAGCGTAATAATTTCGAGGAGCTCGAGGCGGATATCCGGGATATTATTTCTACCCTGACCCAGGGTATGGTCGAAGAAGCGAAATTTCGCATTGAAATTGAAGAGGATCCGATTCAGGTCGTAATCGAGGATGACGATAATTCCGGTCTTTTGATCGGCCGGGACGGACAAACCATAACCGCGCTGCAGTACATAGCCAACAGGATTATCGCCCGCAAATGGCCCGGAACCGCCCGTGTTCAATTGGATAGCGGCGATTTCAGGCGCAAGCAGCAGGAAAAATTGGAAAGCACGGCTCAGCATTTGGCGAGTAAAGCCAAACAGGCGGGCAGGGTAATGAGCACGCAGCCTTTAAGCGCCTTTCATCGCCGGGTGGTGCATATGGCCCTTCAGGAAGATAAATCCGTTCAGACAAGAAGCAAGGGGGATGGGCCTTTTAAAAGGGTGCTGATCATGCCCAGGAAAAAGAAGGATAGACAGCAAAATGCTTCGGCTCGGCAAGAGGCATAAGGCAAAGATTGCCGGAGAGCCGACGATACAGGCCGAAGTTTGAATTACAGCATTTGTCAAAAAGCGGAGAAAGGTTTCTCCGCTTTTTTTAGAAGTTTAAAAATGGTAATTGTTCACCAAAAAAATGAAGCATGAACAGGGCGTAGAAACCATAGCCGCGATTGCCACTCCCCTGGGAGTGGGCGGTGTTGGAATAATAAGGGCCAGCGGCCCGGGAGCCCTGGACTTGGCCAACAGAATATTTGTTCCGGCCTGTGCTTCTTTTGCCGGCGTTAAACCTTACAGACTACACCACGGATGGATCAGGACGGAAACGGGGCGGACCGTGGATGAGGTTTTGATCAGTTTTATGCCCGGACCGGGATCGTACACCGGCGAGGATGTTCTGGAGATAAATTGTCATGGCGGACCGGCGGTGATAGAGGAAATACTTGGGATGTGCCTGAGCAGCGGCTGCAGGATGGCCGAGCCCGGCGAATTTACCAAAAGGGCTCTTTTAAACGGGCGCATGGATCTTTCTCAGGCGGAGTCCGTTTTGGAGGTCATAAATGCCAGGACTTCCTCCTCGCTTGCTTTTGCCCAGGAAAAACTTTCCGGAGCTTTGCGTGAGAATATCAATGTTTTGACCCGGGAGCTTGAATATTTGCGCAGACAGTTTTGTCTGGCAGTGGATTTTCCGGAAGAGGACCTGGAATGTTTCCCGGAGGAGTTTTTTTTCGAGCGCCTTGGTTATTGCCTTGACAGCATCCGGACGCTGATCGCCAATTATGACCGGGCAAGCGTCTGGAAAGACGGGGCCATGGTCGCTCTGGCCGGCAGGGTCAATGCCGGGAAGTCGAGTTTGATGAACTGCATACTTGGTCGGCAGCGGTCCATTGTAACCGAGATCGCCGGAACCACCCGGGACTATATCGAGGAAGAAATCAATGTCCGGGGTTTGCCGCTCAGGCTGGTGGACACGGCCGGCTTGCGCGATTCGGAGGATGTTGTCGAGCAGGCCGGGGTGGAGCGCTGTCGAGAACTGATTCTGGAAGCGGATGTACTTCTTCTGGTAATTGATTCCACGATTGGGGTTCATGATGAAGATCTACGGATTATAGACGATTACAGCGGCAAAAAGGTGCTTGTCGCCGCCAATAAAAGTGACTTGGCTGATCATGCACCGTTAAACCCGTCTTCTTTCGAAAAAGATCCGAAACATATAATAAATGTTTCGGCCAAAACCGGAGAAGGAGTCGAAAACCTCCTTTCCAGCCTTCGCGGACTCCTTGTCGGGGACAGGTCAGAACCCGAATCGGGCATTGTGGTCCCCAACGCGCGGCAAAAGGATAATTTAAAAAAGGCCGCTGCCGAACTGGAAGGTTTACTCAGGGATTTTAAACAGGGGATTCCTTTTGACCTCCTGGGAACGCGACTTGATTGCGCCTGTGATTTTTTATCCGCGATAACCGGTGAAATCGTTCATGAGGACATATTGAATTCCATATTCGATAATTTTTGTATCGGCAAATGATCAACAATTTGTATCCGTTCAGTATTGACTTAAATCCGCTTCTATCTTTTCCAGCCAGGGCATATCCTTTTCAAATTCTTCCCGCAGGGGCCCCAGTTTTTTTCTGAAGGCCTGCTTGTCAACGGTATTGATAAACATTCCCTTGTCTTGAAGCTCCTGCAACATTTTCTGTTCCCGGGAGCGGATAAATTCCTTTTCGGTTTGTGCGGCCTTTACTGCGCATTGGCGCAACCTGTTTTGCTGTTCATTGGAAAGAGATTTCCATGTCTTTGGCGAACAGATAATGACAGCCGGAGAGTAAACATGGCCGGTCAGGGACAAATACTTCTGCAGCTCCTGGAGATTGAAGGCGTGTATAATATTTACCGGGTTTTCCTGCCCGTCAAGGGCTCCCTGCCGCAGGGCGGCCAGGGCCTCGCCGAAGGGAAGGGCCTGAGCCCGGGCGCCCAGGTAGTCAAAACAGCGCATGTGTATTTTGTTTTCCATGGTCCGGATTTTAATTCCTTTGATGTCCGCCGGGATTTCTACGGGCCTTTTGTTGTTTGTTACATGCCGGAAACCATTTTCCCAGAAAGCCAGGCCGATGATGTCATTGTCCCGCAGGGATTTTAGAAAGTGTTCGCCTGTTTTTCCACCCAGGACCAAGTCGACTTCATCATAACCGGTAAACAGATAGGGTACGTCCAATGCCGCGAAATCCGGCGCGAAATTGGAAAGGGGACCCGTGGAAGTGACCACCAGGTCTACAATTCCCATCCGGATTCCTTCGATAAGGGCTCGTTCGTCTCCAAGCTGCCTGTTGGGATAGATTTTTACCTTGAGGGAGCCGGACGATGATTTTTGCAGACACTCGGCGAATTCCCGGGCCCCTACATGATAGGGGCTCTTGGTATTCACGGCATGCCCGAGGCGCAATGTTTTGGCCTGAGCCGGGAATATAACGGAAAGTCCTATAAATAGAAGAAATACAGTCATTAGAAAACGTTTTGCTATCATTAAGGCACTCCTTTTAATTGTGTATATTTTCCATCTTGTGTTTGCCGCAGGTTATGATTATGCTTTTTATTTTGGCAAGTAGAACCATGATAAACGGCTGATTTTAAGCGATGGACAGTATCTGGCTGAATGTGGGCGAGGCTTCGGCTGATGTTTATGGAGCCCTGGTCTGCGAATATATCCGGGAAAAGGCTCCTGAAATTGAATGCGTGGGCATGGGCGGCCGTGAAATGCGTAAAGCCGGAATGCGCTGCATTGTCCGCTCCGAAGATCTTTCGGTCATGGGCATAACCGAGGTGCTATCGGTACTGCCCAGGATCTGGAACATGCTCGGCCGGATAAAGGAAGCCTTAAAAAAAGAACAGCCCGCGGCGGTTTTTCTTTTTGATTGTCCGGATTTTAATTTTCGCGTGGCCCGGATGGCTAAAAGACTGGGCATTCCCGTCTATTACTGCGTTGCACCCCAAGCCTGGGCCTGGCGCAAGGGCCGGGTAAAATTTTTGCGCAAATACGTTGACGAACTCTTGTGCATCTTTCCCTTTGAGGAACAATTTTTTCGTGAACACGGAGTCAATGCCCGTTATATAGGGCATCCGCTTGTGCAGATTCTTCCGGCGCAAAGTGCAAAATGCGAAAACAGGTCGGTAAAAAAAGTTGCGGTTCTGCCTGGCAGCCGGAAAATGGAAATTGAAACACTTGTTCCCAGCTTCGGCGAAACATGCAGGCTTCTTTTAAAAGACAGTCCGGATATTCAATTGAATATCGTCCTTGCTCCGGGAGTTTCAAAGCAGCGGCTGCAATCGTTATGGCCCGCCGATGTGCCGGCAAAAATATGTGCTTTTCAGGAACGGCACGAGCGGATCGGTAAATGTTCCGCCGCACTGGCCGCTTCAGGTACGGTAACCCTGGAATGCGCCCTGCTTGGAGTTCCGGCAGTGGTCGCCTATCGGGTGTCCGCGATCAGCTATGCTTTCGGGCGCATGCTCGTGCATATTCCATATATGAGCATGGCCAATTTGATTCTGGAAAAAGAGATTTTTCCGGAGTTTTTGCAGGACGGCGTGCGGCCGGAAGCCATGGCGGAGGAATTAAAGAAGCGGCTTGAACCGGGCCCGCTTCGGCAGGCGACTTTAAAAGAGTTGCAAGTCTTGCGCGAAAAACTGGGTGAAATTCAGGCCGTCCGGGAGATTGGGCGCAGAGCTTTAAACAGCGTACATTAGTAACTCACTCAGGAAACCCTGTCATAAAAAACAAGAAAGTTTGAACCGCCAAGACGCCAAGGACGCGAAGTTTAAGACGCGAAGTACATGTATTGTCCAAAACCGGGTAACGGTTTTGAAGAAGGCACCTTTGCGTCTTAAGTCCGGCACTCAGAGATTCTGAGTTCCGGACGGGCGGTTAATGGCTTTTTGGGATTGCGCGCAAAGATCGCTTTGGCTGGTAAAAGTTTACTTGTTTACCAAATTTTTTGATCCTCTTAAAAATAAAGAGTTAAAACAAATTGATTAAACCTGATGTGCATAAATACCGGTATAAAATGCCGCATGTCTGTTTGTGGCTGGCCTGCCTGGTTTTAGTCGCCGGAGGCAGCCTGGGCTGGTTCGGACCGCGTCCACAGGTTGCGGGCGGAGATAAATTGATGCATTTTGCCGCCTATCTGGTGCTGGGCTATCTTTTTCCGCGTCCTCTTATCAAGTTCCGGCATTATTTGACGGTATGGCTGGGACTGTCCGCAATCGGCGCTTTTTTGGAATTTTTGCAATGGGGATTTATACGCGCGGGCATCGGGGATCCTCTGGACGCCCTGGCCAATTCGCTGGGAGCCGGCCTGGGGCTCGTGCTTTTTAAATACGCTGTGAACAGGAGCTGAAATGGAGAGCAGAATATTTGAGTTGGGACTTACAGTGGAGGGCACTTCGTTGTATTTGTTGCTGGACGCGATTAAAAATGGCGACGGTGAAGCCGTTTTGGAGGATATACGGGCCCGCTGGCAGAGTACTGAAGAAAAATTGAAGATGAGCATAAGCGAATTGCTGGCACACAAGGTTATAGTCGAGGTTGAAGACGGTGTGCGCCTTTATCCGGTGGAAGAATGGATAACCTCATCCCGGTCCTGACGTGATTTTCCTGCTTTGAAAAATGGCTTTAGGGGCAGAAGCCGGCAAGCCGGTTTTGTTTGTCTTAAGCCGAAGCAAGTCAGGAGTCTTGCGTGCGTTTTTCGTCCCGGGAAGTACAAAAATCCGGATCTTAAAAGTGCGGACACGCCTGAAAAAAATAAGTTTTTGCAGACAGTGTTAAGTTTTAAATTGAAAGTTTTCAGTAAAACCAAAGAGTTACAAGGTTTAAGCTTGTTCGTTTAACTCCAATCTTTGATTTTTTGCAGTTGCGTCAGTGCAGGTTCAGAACCGAAAAAAATCGTTTCCGGATGGACACGGTGTGCTGATATACCGGGGAGTTCCTTTATTTTGGATTTAGAGCTTTATTGGAGCAAACTTGTCTGGCCAATAATCCGGCTGGGCTTTTTTGTGTCCATCGGGATATTGATCGGAAATTTGATTGAGGCCATGAACTGGACCAGATACATGGCCCGGCTGGCTACTCCCCTGGTCCGCATGGGCCGGCTTAAAGACATTTCCGGAGCCAGTTTTTCCATGGCGTTTTTTTCCGGCGTGACGGCCAACACCATGCTTGCCGAGGCCTATTCGCAAAACCGGCTGACCAGAAAAGAACTGGTTTTATCCAATTTGTTTAACTCCCTGCCCACGTATTTTTTGCATTTGCCAACCACGTTTTTCTTGATTGTTCCGTTTATTCAGTCCGCCGCGGTCCCTTACCTGGGGCTCACGATTTCTTCGGCGGTTCTGCGTACATTTATTGTCGTGATCCTGGCCAGGACCATCCTTCCGATAAAAGATAAAACCTGTGTGGTCTGTGAAGTTCCGGAAAACAACAATACTTCATTCCGGGAAGTGCTCACCGGCATCTGGAAGCGGTTTAAGAAGAGAATGCTGCGCGTGCTTTCTTTTACCGTACCGATATATATATTTGTTTTTTTCTTGCAGCAATTCGGCATTTTTGATCTTGTCCAGAAGTGGATGGCCTCTAATCTGACTGTTTTAAGCTGGCTGCCGCCGCAGGCCGTGGGTATTGTCGCCCTGCAATTGGCGGCTGAATTTTCGGCGGGACTGGCCGCCGCAGGCGCGATGCTCGACAGCGGAGCGCTAATGGTCAAGGATGTCGTGCTGGCCCTTATCATCGGCAATATTCTTTCTTCCCCAATGCGGGCCCTGAGACATCAGTTTCCTTATTACGCGGGCATTTACACCCCCCGGCTGGCTGTAGGACTTATTTTTTACAATCAGGGCCTGCGGGCGGCAAGCCTTGTTATTATGGCCTTGATCTATTATGGCTATGCCTGGTAGACATGCCTTTTACATCCCTTCTTTTGGTTTGTTTGTCTTAATAAGGAAGTTGTTTATGAAGAAAATATTTTCTCTGCTGACGGTCCTTTTTTTCCTGGTTTCCTGTACTCCGACCGATCCCTTGCCGCAGCCAAGGCGGGTTGTCGATCCGACCGGGATACCCGGGGCGGTGCACACCCCTAACTGGGATATCGCCGCCATAAGTTACGAGTATTCCGGGCAGGGCATTGATTATCGCAAATCTGGCCTGGAGCCGGTTTTTCTGGTTTTCCGCAATAAAAGCCGTCTTACCCCTCGGATCCTTATTGACGATATTCACGGCAAAGGCCGCAAAGACACTTTTTTGCCGTATTCAACCGCGGAAGCGGAAAGGCTTGTTTTTGCTTCCGAGCATTTTAAGCTTAATGCCAAAAACGCTTTGAAATCCGGTACGCTGGGAGCGGTTGTAGGGGCCGGGCTGGGTGCTATTCTGGGGTCAATAACCGGCGGTGACGCTATTGCCAGCGGCGCGGCGCTCGGCGCGGGTATCGGAGGCATTTCCATGGGAGTGGCCTCGGTGCCGGAAGCACAACGAAAACTTAAAAGGGTCATTGCCCAGGATCTTGAACAGCATGCCTGGAAAGAAGGGGCCATCGGCCCGGAAATGACCCGAATGGGTTATGTTTATTTCCCCGCGGAAAAGGGCATAGACGGGCTATCCTTGAGTGTGCGTACTGATGCCGGCGTTCAGACCTACAATGTTCCAGTGCTGGATTCCCTTAAGGATAAATCGGACTGAAACGGGTGGGCGTGCGTGAGCAGAGCAACAGGTTTGCGGCAAAAATGACTGCAGGTACCAGCAAGAAACGGATTGATCCGGCCGCGGCCATTAGGTGGCATTGCCGATTGTGCATGAACGGCAGTCGGAAAATGATTGCTGAATGTTCGGACAGAAATTGCCTTCTGTATCCGTTTCGAAACGAAATTATTCAAGGAGAAAAAGACCTTTTTCGGGTGATAAATGCCTACTGCGCCTGCTGCGCGGGCGGGGAGAACCTGATCCGCGAATGCGACGGTAAATTTTTGAGCGGGAAGAGGTGTCCGCTGTGGCCACTTCGCTTCGGTCCATTGGGCTATATGGGGGCCTTTATGTATAAAGCCTGAGCATTAGCTGGATTAAAACATAAGGTATCTGGGCTCTTCGACGGAATGCTTGGATTTTTGTGAGTTATTCTCCTGATCCTTTTGATGCCGAACTTTCGGTTCTGTATTTTCTAAGCCCCGCCAAAGGGGGATGCCCGCCCCCTTTCCGGCACCCAAATTTAAATTTGGGTGCCGGATTTGACATAATATTAAAGGGGCAAGAAAATATGCGAACCTTTCGTCAGGAACATCAGAAAGGATCACTCGAATAAAATTCACACCCAACGTCGAGGAACCAGTATCTGTTCACCGATGTCTGGACATCCGGCGCAGACTGTTACTTGCGGACGGGACCGGCAGCCGGAATTTCAATGTTTCAGTCACAGGTATGTTTTGCTGATTTCGTGCAATTCCTTGCGCGCCCTGTCCATATTTTCCCTGACCAGGGAAAAGTCCCGGTCCTCAACCGCCTTTTCCATTTCCTTAAAAATATCGGCCAATAAAGACAATTCATAGTTGAGGGCGGCTCCTTTAAGACCATGACTGATTCTTTTCAGCTCTTCCGTATCCTGCCGTTCAAGCATGCTGGAGATTGCATCCAGCTGCTGGGTATAATAATCGATAAAGTCCGGTAATAGATCGGAAAAACGGTAATTCCGGACGGCATCCGATTGTTTCTGCGCAACCGGTTCCACAATTCGGGCGCAGTGCCTGGGTTTGCTGTTTTTAATCCGCCCGCTTATGTTTTTTGCCAAAGTTTGAATCAAGGCAATTTCGTGTACCGGTTTTGATAGAAAATCCGTGCAGCCGGCTTGCAGACAGGCCTGTTGCGAAGTGTAAAAGGCGTGCGCCGTCAGGGCGATTATCGGACATTGTTTCAGTCCGTTTAATTTTTCCAGGGTTCTTATGCGCCGGGTTGCTTCCAGACCCCCGAGTACAGGCATTTCGATGTCCATAAGGATTATATCTATGTCTTCCTGAGTATATCTCTGAAGGGCGATCTCTCCATTTTCGGCCTCGATTATGTGCATTTCCAGGTCCTTAAGATATTCCTTTATTATGTCCCGATTGAGTTTGATGTCTTCGCAGATAAGAAGACAAAGTCCCCGCAGTTTTGAATGATCTTGTGCCGGAGTATAAGTTGCAGCAGTGATTTTTGAATCCCGGATAACGGGCAGGCAAAAGTGGAAACAAAAAACACTGCCTTGGCCCGGAACGCTTTGAACGCTGATTTCTCCGTCCATTAAACGCGCGATGGCCTGACAGATGGACAGACCGAGGCCCGTCCCCCCATATTGCTGTCCTATTCTGCGTCCTCCCTGATCAAAACGTTCGAAAATGCTTTTTTGTTTTTCAGGCGCTATTCCTATCCCCGTATCCCGAACCCGAATGACTGCTCCCCGGCTGCCGTTTTGTTCCGCGTCTTTCTCTTCGTTTTCAACTGTTACCGCGACGCAGCCTTGATGGGTAAATTTAAGCGCGTTGCTGACCAGATTGGAAACAACCTGGCTGATTCTGCGGCCGTCGCCAAGCAGATTCAGGTCTTTTGTGACTTTTGGCGTATATTCGAGCTTGACCCCTTTTGCCTCGGCCGTGGCGGAATACAGAAGCACGCTCTCCCGGACTATTTTGTCCAGATTGAAGGGACGGGAGTCAAGAGACAGCTTTTGGAACTCTATCCTGGAAAAATCCAGAACATCATTGACCAATGCCAGCAAATTGTCTCCGGAAGATATGAGGATCTGTATCTTTTTTTTCTGTTCGTCGTCGAGCTCGGTTTTCTGCAGCAAGTCGGTCATGGCGATTATGGCGTTCAAGGGAGTGCGGATTTCATGACTTATGCGGGCCAGAAAATCGCTTTTGGCCTGGTTGGCCTTTTCAGCTTTATGCGTGGCTTTGCGCAGTTCATTGGTCTTTTCCTGGACCTGTTCGTCCAGGGTATCAATTTGCTTTTTCAGTTGAACGCGCATGCGGTTCAGACTGTGGGCCAGGTTTTTCAATTCCGTGCTGGCCCTGTCTTCAGGTTTTGGCTGCAATGACAATTGCCCCTCGGCGATCTTGTCCGCGCTTTGGGCCAGAGTGACCAGCGGACCGGTAATTCTATGCGCCATGTACACGGCGGTGATCAAGGCCAGGATAAGGGCTGCCGCGGTGATTGAAATGCCGTTGTTAACCAAGGAAGAAAGCAGAGCGGATATTTTCCGGCCCAAAATGGAGGTGTTGTGGGTCAAATCGCGCATATTTTCCGCGATCCGGCCGACAAAATCAATTGGTTCCTCCTTGCTGCTCGGCCGCTTCTTTATGTATATCCAGAGCATTCCGTCCGCGGCGTGATATTCACGGGCGTTTTTTATCGCTTCCGGATCCACTGCATTAAATACATTATCTTTTTGGAACGTGTTGCTCCCGATGACTTTGTTTTTTATATCCGAAAAAAGAATCTGGTACGGCTGGTTTTCAAAAGGGTCGGGTACGTTTATCAGCTGGGAAATGGGCAGAACCACGCGTAGATACCCGGAAATATTCCTGTCCTTGAGCATCAAAGGATTTTTGATACATTTGAGGCAGCATGTCAGATTCAGGACTGGAGTCCTGCCCGGGAGGTCCGGGCTGTCTATGACGCTTGCGGTGATAAGGCTCTTTTCGTCTGCCTGTCTGACTGCAAACCAATCGCTGGAGCTTTCGTTGACGGTTGTATTCGGCAGAAATTGCCTTTCATGTGAGTTATCGCCTGCCGGCAGGTCGAGAATGGTTGTCTCCCGAATGAGTTCGTTGCCCAATGAGTCGAGCAGGCTGATTTCCAGGAAGTTGAAGTTTGTTATGTATTCAAAAAACAATTCTTCGATTTCCGGTGCGACCAGGCTCTTTCTCGTTCGAGGCGTATTCAGATAGGTGGATATTGATGGCGATCTTGCCAGGGTCTTTATGGTTTTGCGCAGTAGTTCATATTTGAAATCAATGTCGGTGGATATTTTTTCACCGATAAAATTCAGGCGGGAGTGATCATAGGTTTCGGATATTCCCCGGACTTTTTTTGAGGCCTGGTCGGTATCCTGACGCAATCTGTCAATATTCGTGGTTACCTGTTCAAAATTTTTTTGTATCTGGCCGGCGTTGTAGATCAGAAGGGTACTCAGCAAAAGCACCGGCACGGCGGCCAGGGGCATGAACGCCAGCACTGCTTTGGAACGGATTTTCATCGCCCGGCTCCGGAATAAGATTTCACGGCCCATCTCCACCAGCGGCGCCAGTATTTGTCCGGCGTATTTTTGATAATTTCAGAGCGCATAATTTCCGACCGGGACGGAAACATTATCTTTTTATATTTTTCGGGCAGTTTGCCGCGCAATATTTTCTGGGCCCGGGTATTGGCGGGCGTGAACAGGGTGGCCTCGGCCAGCTTGGCGTTTGTTCCCGGTTGTTGAATAAATCGGGTAAAAGCAATCGCTAATTCCGGGTTGGGAGCGTCGGTCGGAATGACCATGGTGTCGATGAAGTATTCAGTCCCTTCTTCAGGTATGATAAAATCAATATCCTTCCCGTCCCGGATTTTACGCAGGACATCTCCGCTATAAGCCACGCCCCAGGTGGCCTGTCCGGAGGCGACCGCTTCGCAGGCCCGGGTTGAAGTGGAAAATTTAATTTTTTTCTCTTCAATCAGCCTCCGAAAAGCAGAGGCGGCTTTTCTTATGTTGTTCTGGTCCTTTTGCCCTGGGTCGAGCTGCAGGTATTGCATGGCAAAAAACAGGTTATAAGCCGAATCCGGAGCCAGCACGGAGCCATCGGGACCGGGATTGAAGTAGTCCTGCCAGGCGGATGGTTTCTGTCCCGTATGCCGGGTGCTGAACACTATGCCTGTAATTCCGGTTAGATATGGGACGCCAAAATAATGTTTACCCGATTTCAGTTCCTTTTTTATTTTTTCGGGCACGGAAGCGAGTATGTTTTCCTGCTCGCCTTTTAATGCACGGAGCAACCCGGAACGAACAAATTCGGGGATAAGGTCTGAGGTTATAATTACAATGTCGTAGTAGCCCGGATTATGCAGCAGTTTCTTGAGCATTTCCGATTCGGAATCATATTCGTGGTATTCAATCCTGCAGTTATTTTCGCGCATAAACTGCCTTAAAAGCGGAGAGCGGTCCGCCATGGGAATCCATTCAATCCGGGAGTCAATGTCTATGTATTCCGTCCAGTTGAGGATATGCAGAACAGCTTTTTCAGAATCTGTTTCTTTCTTTTTTCCGAAAGCACTAACGGAGGGAAAAAAGAAGACAATGCCGATAATCAGGATTATTGATGCTTTTATGCTTTGGTTCATAGTATACTCGTATTTGTTCCTTAACCTGTGTCTGTTCAGCAAACTTTCGCAAAAAATCCGGTGAACTATTAGTGGGCTGAATAGATATTTGTTCACCAAATTTTTTGCTTTCCATGCTTTCGGCCTGCGATTTTCTAATGCCCTCCAAAGGGTGATGCTTGCCCCCTCCGGACTCGCTGATTCCTGAGAAAGGCAAATTTTTGTACCGGTAATGTATTTGGTTCCTCGCACAAATTTGTGCAAAAGTTTGTTGTTAAAAACCTACGAGAAACACTTAACTGCCTGAACTTAAAGGTTTTTGTTAAAAGCTGTTGAGTTGACTAACCGTTGGGATTATCCAAATCGGGATCGCTATCGAAATCGAAATAATATGTCGTTCGGTGCGCGAGGAATTTTCGGCTTATGAGGTCGATTCCGATCCCGATAGCGATTTCGATCCCGAAGAAAGAAATCCTAACAATATGAAATGTGTTGCACAGATTCTTGAGACGAACCATGTATTTTTTGGGAAACTGGTTTTTAGGTTCCATCCCGCGGTCCGGTTTCCCCCTTTTTGAGTGCATAAGAAAATCGGGCGGTCTGCCGCAAACTTTCGCAAAAAATCCGGTGAACTATTAGTGGGCTGAATAGTTACCCATCTATTTTATCCTGGCCCGGCATTCCCTTATATAAAACGCGATATCCGGATGCCCGGCAAAAGGCATAAGGTGCTCTAGAGCTTCGCCGAACCGCCCGGTATTCATCAGACAGAGAGCGAGGCTTGTTTTGAGCTCTTTGTCGTTTGGAAAATAAGCCAGGCCTTTTTGCAATATTTTTTCTGCCGCATGGAAATTGTGTTTTTTCTGCACCAGCAAGCCAAGACCCAGATATGCCCGCCGGTCCGGAAAAGCCCGCAGGGCTCTGGCAAATAGTTTCCGGGCCGTTTTTTCCTTGTCGGGAATTTCCTCTATCCGGGCCAGGTCGCCGTGTGTTAGGGTCAGACCCAGCCGGGAGAAAAAGTCCGCGGCCAGTTCCGGGCGTTTTTCGTCTTGTCTGATACGCAGGCTGTCCGCCGCCTCGGGCATAGATGCGTAAAAAGCTGCGCGAAGTGCCCGGCCGAAAGACAAGACCTTGTTTTCGTCCATGTCTTCGTCCAATTCGTGCCAGGAAACATCCTCGATATTTCGGAGCCAGACAGTGTCGTCCAGGTAGCGTTTCTTTTTGGCCTCTTCATACATGGCCGTTCCCGGAAACAAGTGCAGGATGTAGAATATGGCGCTCAGCGGCTTGATTTCGCGGATCAGTCCGGCGCTCGCGGCAATGGTCTGTTCGTTTTCTCCGGGGCAGGCATATATAAAATAGGCCCGGGGCAGGATATGATTTTTTCTGCACAGGTCAAAGGCGTTCAGGATGTCCTCAGTGCGTGTCTGCTTATTCAGCTCCCGGCGCATATTTTCCGATCCGCTTTCAACTCCAAAACTTATCTGAATACATCCGGCCCGGCGCATGAGCCTCAGAGTCTTCCGGTCCACGCGGTCCACCCGGGAAATGGCCGACCAGGTTATGTCCAGGCCGGAATCGATTATCTTGCGGCAGACTTCGCGGACCAATTGTGTCTTGAGCGTAAAAGTATCGTCACTGACGTTGAAAAAGGCGATTCCCCGCTCATTAAGGCGTTGTAACTGATTTACAAAATATTCAGCGGAATGAAAACGGACCTTGCGTTTCCAGAAGGCCGGGGAGGCGCAAAAAGTGCAATTTCCCGGACATCCCCGGCTCAAGGCAATATGGCTGAAGGCAAAATAGCGGGCCGGATCCGGAAGTTGGTTTAGATCGGAAATGAAGTCCGGCAGGGGATTGGTGCGGATCCGTCCGCCTTCGCGCCAGGCCAGGCCGGGAATTTTTTGCGGTTCAAGCCTGTTTTTTTGTAATTGCCGGGCCATAATTTCAAAAGGTATTTCGCCTTCTCCACGGATTATATAATCCGGATGGGGGAAATTGCCTAAAAAATGCTCGAACATGAAAGTCGCGGCCACTCCGCCGAAAAGAGTCAGTACGCGGGGAGAAACCTCCTTTATTATCCGGCAGTACTCAAGGGCCGCCCAGCGATTGGCGTTGAATATCGAGAAACCGACCAGCCGGGGCTGATATTCTTTGATCAGTTTTGTGAGCCCGGTTCTGTCCAGCTGCTGTTGGTAAGCGTTCGCGATACGCACTTCAAAGCCGCGGTCCAAGAGAAGCGCAGCGAGATAGTACAGTCCGATCGGGGTGCAGGTATGATCCTGATCCGTGTATCTCGGTTCAAGGCAGGGCGGATATATTAGAAGTAAGCGCATGAAAATTTGAATACAGTTTTTGCCCGGGGTTGAAAAGAGGAAGTGGTTTATTTGCCTGAAATGCACAAAAATCAAAGCCGGTCGGGGCAATAAACTCATGCCGACAAGCGGGTTAATTTTGTTGCCTTATAATTTGAAAAATGTTTAATTGGTTTTTAAACATTTTAGATGAACGGACCCTAAGCATGAGGAGCGGGACATGGCAAAAAGCATATTAGTCGTAGATGATGAACTGCATATCAGAATGCTTTATCAGGAAGAGTTGGAGGATAAGGGATACAAGGTTGTCACTTCAGACGGCAGCGAAGATGTGGATACGCTTTTGCAAGAATCCGGTCCAGATGTCGTTGTCCTGGATATAAAACTGGGCGGAGCGAAGTCCGGTCTGGATATCCTGCAGGAAATAAGGGCGCGGGACCAGTATGTTCCGGTTATTTTATGCACTGCCTATGACAGCTTCCAGCATGATCTGAAATCGATTGCCGCCGATTATTATGTGGTCAAGTCCGTTGATTTGACCGAACTTTTGGACAAGGTGGACAAAGCTCTGGCCGGAAAAAGGAAGTGATTCCTGCCGGATTCAGATTCTTGTTGTCTTGAGATTTTCTAAAAAATAGATGTAATTGAGACCAATCGGCCTGAAGGGGCCGATGAAGCAAAAAATTGCCGCTTCGGTTCAGATGGATAAAAAGTCATTACTTGCTTCGCCTCTTGAACTTTGCGTGTTTTGCGCCCTTGCGGTTCACCATGTTTTTTTGAAACAATTTTCTGAATAGTTACAAAAAACCAGGCCTTTCGCCGAAGAGTCAATTTCATATTAAACTAACCTGAGGTTTTTCATGTTTTTGAAAAGGTGGCCGCACGGTGGATATATACTTATTGATTTTTTTGTCTTCAATGTGTAATATTTCCAATGTCGTTTCAATAAAATTCTAATGGGTGGAGGAAAAAGGAATGGTAAGGAAAAGTTTTATTTTTGGATTTCTGATCCTGATGTTTCTGGTTGCCGGATGTCAGGAAGCTCCGCAGGAAGAAGCCAAAAAAGAAAAAAAGGCTGAAACGGAAACGGTTGAAACCAAAGCCGGAGAAGAAGCCAAGGGAAAGACCCTGCGTTTAGCTATGGACGCCGATCCTGTTTCCCTGGATCCGCATTGTCAGCTTTCCGGAGGAATGCTCCAGTATTCGCATATGGTCTTTGATCCCCTTATCCGGTGGACCAAGGAAATGACCTTTGAACCCAGACTGGCTAAGAAATGGGAAAGGATTGACGACCGGACCATGCGTTTTTACCTGCGTGAGGGAGTCACCTTTCATTCCGGGAACGCATTTACCGCCGAGGACGTGGTCTGGACCCTTAACCGGTTGAAGAAAAGCGCGGATTTCAAGGGTCTGTTCGATCCGTTTGAAGAGGCCAAGGTAGTGGACAGCCATACCGTGGACCTGATCACCAAGAAGGCCTATCCGCTTGTCCTGAATATGGCCACCTATATTTTCCCCCTGGACAAGGAATTTTATACTGGCACGGATGAAAACGGCGAGCCCAAGGACCAGATAAAAAAGACCGGGTATTCTTTTGCAAATACACATGAGTCCGGGACCGGCAAGTACAAGGTCGTGGAGCGTCAGCAGGGAGTTAAGACCGTTTTTGCCGAGTACGAGAATTATTGGGATCCAAATACCGGTAATGTCTCCAAAATAATACTTACCCCGATCAAGAAGGATTCCACACGTGTTGCCGCGCTTCTTTCCGGGGATGTGGACTTTATTATGCCGGTCGCCCCGCAGGATTATGACCGGGTTGAGAATTATGACGGAATAAATCTGGTAACCATGTCCGGAAGCCGGATCATAACCTTCCAGCTGAACCAGGAGCGCCGTCCGGAATTCAAGGACCAAAAAGTGCGTCAGGCGATTGTTCACGCGGTCAACAACGAAGGCATCGTGGATAAGATCATGGAAGGCCGGGCGACGGCCGCCGGACAGCAGGCCCCCGAGGGTTTTCTCAGCTATCAGCCTGAGCTTACACCCCGCTATGATCTGGATAAAGCCAAAGAATTGATGAAGGAAGCCGGTTATGCAGACGGGTTTGAATGCTCCATGATCGCCCCGAACAACAGGTATGTGAAGGACGACAAGATCGCTCAGACAGTTGCGGCTATGCTTTCCAAAATCAATATCAAGGTCAACTTGACGACCATGCCCAAGGCCCAGTATTGGACCAAATTCGATGAGCAGAGCGCGGATATTCAGATGATCGGCTGGCATCCGGATACCGAGGATTCGGCCAATTATTTCGAATTCCTGCTTATGTGCATGAATAAGGAGACCGGATACGGTCAATACAACAGCGGCAAATACTGCAATCCGGAGCTGGATGAGCTGATCCTGAAATCCCAGAGCGAGACGGACAAGACCAAGCGCAAGGAACTGCTGCAGAAAGCGGCCAGGATCGTTTATGATGACGCGGCCTATGTACCTCTGCACTGGCAGCATCTTTCCTGGGCCGGAAAGGATAACCTGGGAATAGAAGCTATAATCAACAAGCAGAATTTCCCGTATTTCGGGGATTTGATTGTTAAATAGTTCTTGTCCGGAAATTCAAGAATTACCGGATTTAGAAATATCGGGTTCCCGGTCCGGAAATGGCCCTTTTCCGGATGGAAATTAAATAGCAGGCTTTAAACGTGCATCGGCGCCACAAGAGCGGACTTTCAATAAAGGTCCGCTCTTGTGTGCCGGGCGCCTGTGCATTTTTCTTAATTTGTTTCGGACGGGTTGATAGAGCATGACTGCATTTATTATCAGACGCATCGCCCAGGCAATCCTGGTTATGTTTATAATCAGCATGATTGCTTTTGCCATCAAGCACAATGTGGGTGACCCGGTAAGAATGATTACCGGAATTTCGGTTTCTGAAGCCGAAAGAGAAACGCTGCGTGAAGAGATGGGGCTCAAAGACCCTGTTCTGGATCAGTACTGGCGTTTTTTGGGCAATATCATGCATGGCGACCTGGGGATATCCTATTTTTATCATAAACCGGCCACCGAAGTCATACTGGACAAGGCGCCGGCGACCATAGAACTGGTGCTGGCCAGCAGCCTGATAATAGTTTTTCTGTCAGTGCCCCTGGGGGTTTTTGCGGCCATTTATCCCAAAAACTGGTTCTCGCGAACCGTGATGGGCGGCAGTATAATCGGTGTGTCCATCCCGGTATTCCTGACCGCGATCGTCCTGGTATACATTTTTTCAGTCGAATTGGGCTGGCTGCCGTCATTTGGCAGGGGCAAAACCGTTTCCATCGGAGGCTGGGAAACCGGGCTTCTTACCTGGGACGGCATCAAGCATCTGATACTGCCCGCCGTTTCTCTGTCGACAATAATGCTCCCGCTGTTTATCCGTTTGATCCGCTCGGAAATGATGGAAGTCCTGGAGTCGGAATACATAAAATTTGCCTGGGCCAAGGGGCTCAAACCGCGCAGGATATGGATGGTTCACGCCTTTAAGAATACCTTGCTGCCGGTTATTACCGTGGGCGGCGTGCAGCTTGGAATCACAATAGCTTACACAATTTTGACCGAGACCGTTTTTCAGTGGCAGGGGCTCGGCTTTCTGTTCATGGAAGCGGTTGAAAGGAGCGACACTTCGCTTCTGGTTGCCTATCTCATGTTTGTCGGACTGGTAATGGTCGTGGTCAATACTTTTGTTGATATTGTCTACGGCTGGATCAACCCCCAGGTTCGGATAACGGGGGTTAAATGAAGCTGCGAAGCAAGTGGAAAACCTTTCGGGATTCCTATTTTCTGTATAGTTTCCTGCGCGATCCGGTGGCGATAGTCAGCTTCACGGTCCTTTTGTTTCTGACCGTGGTCGCTTTCAGCGCACCTTTTGTCGCTCCGTACGATCCCTATGACACTTCGGCGATAAATGTTATGGACGCGGAGATGCCCCCCATGTGGCTTGAGGGCGGAAGTCCGGATTTTGTCCTGGGGACGGATGATCAGGGCCGGGACCTTTTGTCCACCATGATTTACGGCATGCGCGTATCTATAATCATCGGCCTGGCTGCTGTTGTTCTGCAAGCCGTTCTCGGGGTCATAGTCGGACTGGTTTCCGGATATTTCGGCGGCAAGCTGGATGCTTTTTTCATGCGTCTTGCCGATGTGCAATTATCTTTTTCGTATCTGATGGTGGCCATATTTGTCAGTGCCGTTTTGCAGGCGGCCATAGGTGTCGGCCGCTTTGAACAGATTGCCATACCGTTTCTGATCGTGGTCATCGGTCTGGCGCAATGGCCGCAATATGCACGGACAGTCCGGGCTTCAGTGCTGGCCGAGAAAAACAAGGAATACGTGGAGGCGGCCCGGGTTATCGGCTTTCGCTCCAAGCGCATTATGTGGCGGCATATTCTGCCCAATTGCCTTTCGCCCATATTCGTGCTTTCGACAATCCAGGTGGCCAACGCCATTATGAGCGAGGCGGCTTTGTCTTTTCTGGGTCTGGGCATGCCCCCGCATAAACCTTCGCTCGGATCGTTAATCAACATCGGTTTTGAATACATGCTCAGCGGATCGTGGTGGATCACCCTGTTTCCCGGTCTGCTTCTGGTCCTTTTGATCCTGGTAATAAACCTGCTGGGCGATTGGATGCGGGACGTGCTTAACCCCAAATTGTATAAAGGTTGATAAATGACCAAGCTGCTTGAAGTTCGCGATCTGGTGGTCAACTTTGCCTTGCGTTTCGGGGATTTGACCGCTTTGAACGGCATAAGTTTTGAGCTGGACAAAGGCGAGCGTCTGGGACTGGTCGGTGAAAGTGGAGCCGGCAAGTCCGTGGCCGGTTTTTCGATAATAAATCTTATCAGCAAACCCGGCTATATCGCCCGGGGTGAGGTCCTTTTCGAGGGAGAAAAGATAAACGAGTATTCTCCGGAAAAGATCCGCAATATCCGGGGCAACCGTATCAGCATGATTTTTCAGGATCCGATGATGACCCTGAACCCGGTTTTGACCATAGGCACCCAGATGACCGAGACCTTGCTTACCCACCGCCCGGGGATGCCCATGAAAAAGGTCGAGGAAATAGTTATGGACAAACTGAGCCGCGTGTATATTCCCTCGCCGGAGAAAAGACTGGGGCAGTACCCGCATGAATTTTCGGGCGGAATGCGCCAGCGGATAGTCATCGCCATTTCCCTTTTGACCGAACCGGCCCTGATTATCGCCGATGAACCGACAACCGCCCTGGATGTGACCATTCAGGCGGAAATAATGGATCTTTTGATGGAACTTTGCGATACTCAGAATATGGGGCTTATACTTATAACCCATGATTTGGGCGTAGTATCCCAGACCACGCAGAAAACAGCTGTAATGTATGCGGGAAGAGTAGTGGAGAGCGGTCCGACCCGCGAAATCGTGGATGATCCGCAGCATCCCTACACGCGCGGCCTGATCAGCGCCCTGCCGCAATCAGCGCACAGCGGGAAAAGATTGAACCAGATTCCGGGGACAATGCCCAATCTAACTTCCATCCCTTCCGGGTGTTCATTTCATCCCCGGTGCACGATGGCCAAACCGGTTTGCAGCCGGATAACCCCGCAGCTCAAAAGCAACCCGAAGAAAACAGGTCTGGTTGCCTGCCATCTTTTTGGACAGGATTGATTTTTATGCGCGAGAAAATTTCCATATCTCTGGACAAAGTTCTCAAGGTGGAGAATCTGGTCAAGCATTTCGATATTTCAGGCGGACTGCTGGAACAGCTGACCTGGGAGAACGGCCGGATACGCAGGAAAAAAACCACGGTTAAGGCCCTGAACGATGTCTGTTTGTCCATTTTTCCCGGGGAGACCCTGAGCGTGGTCGGAGAGAGCGGATGCGGCAAGTCCACGCTGGGCCGGACGGTCATTGGATTGCATCCGCCCAATTCGGGCAAGGTTTTTTTTCATGGAGAACGCACGGACAATCTGAGCCCTAAGGAAATGCTCCCTTACAGACGGAGGATGCAGATGGTCTTCCAGGACCCTTATGCATCTCTTAATCCGCGGATGATAGTTCAGCAAATCCTGGAGGAACCGGTTGTTTTCCACAATCCGGATATGCCCGGCAAGCAGGTCAAGGAACGGGTGGCTGAGGTAATGGCTCAGGTCGGGGTTGATCCGGGATGGTCCTACCGCTATCCGCATGAATTTTCCGGCGGTCAGAGGCAGCGGATAAGTATTGCCCGGGCGTTAATGGTTTCACCGGAATTTATTGTCGCCGATGAACCGATTTCGGCCCTGGATGTCTCCATTCAGGCCCAGATACTGAATCTGCTCATGGATGCCCAGGATCAGCACGGCCTGACGTATATGTTCATCACCCACGACCTGTCGGTGGTTGAACATTTCAGCACGCGGGTTGCGGTCATGTACCTGGGTTCGCTTTGCGAACTGTCCAGGACGAAAGATCTGTTTACCTCCCCGCGTCATCCATACACCCAGGCGCTTTTAAGCGCTATTCCCCGGCTGGGGCGTGCCGGCTCCAGGCATATAAAACTTCGCGGGGAAGTTCCCACGCCCATAAATCTGCCGCCGGGCTGTGTGTTTCATGGTCGCTGCCCGCATGTAAAGGAGCGCTGCATGCTTGAACGGCCCAAATTGCTGGACATGGAAGACGGCAGCCGGGTCGCGTGTCATGCGGTGGAAGAAAAAAGGATTTAGTGCGCAGTTACCCGTTGTCAGGTTATTGTAATTGAAATTTTCTGACCGCCCGGTTGTGTTCCCGAAGCGTGCGGCTGAACTTGTGTGTCCCGTCGCCTTTGGACACGAAGTACAGGAAATCATGTTTTTCAGGATTGAGCGCGGCCTTTACAGCCTCCAGTCCCGGAGAGCAGATCGGTCCCGGAGGGAGACCGGCGTGGCGGTATGTATTGAAGGAATTGCCCTTGTTCAGAAGATCCTTTTTCTTTAGATTTCCGTCGAAATCCAATCCTATTCCATAGATGACCGTGGGGTCGCATTGCAGGCGCATGCCCTTCTGCAGCCGGTTGGCCAGGACTCCGGCGATTCTGCGCCTTTCTTCCGGCGCGCCGGTTTCCTTTTCCACCAGGGAGGCCAGGATGACTTTGTCCCGGATAGCCTCGAAATTCATTTCTGCCCACAGGCCTTGTGTGGCTGACCAGAATCTGTTGACAAGGGCGGCCAGGATCTTGGCTGCATTGCCGTGTTTTCTTTTGGGCAAAAGATAGGTGTCCGGAAACAGAAATCCTTCCGCCGTATCCGCCTTTATCTGCAGCTCGCGCAAAAGCGTGCAGTTGGCCATGGCCCGGGAAAAGTCTTTTCTGGTGCATAAACCGGCTTTTTCAGCCAAAGCGGCTGTTTCCCACCAGGCGAGACCCTCGGGTATGCGCAGTTTATGCAGGGCCTCCTGGCCGGATACCAGGTGTTCAAGTATTCGGGCCTGGGACCAGGAGGTGTTCAGCCGGAATTCTCCGGCCTGAATGCGGGAAGCCTTGCCGGTGAATTTGGCCCAGAGCATGAACACTTGCGGCGAATGCAGAAGTTTCCTGTCAGCCAGTTTTTTTTCTATGGCGGCGAAGCCTTCGCCCGGATCTATTTTTATTAATATATCCCGGCCGGATTCGTCCTGTGCCCGGGTCATGGAATGGTTTACATACGTCCCGACGGATAATGTGATTGTAAGGCCCAGAAAAAGGATCCCCAGAGAGGTAATCAGCAGCTTGCGCATCAGTCCGGAGCTAATCCAAGCCGTCCCGGTCGTCAAGGAATCTCTGCAGAATTACCGCGGCCGCCAGGTGATCGACAATTTCTCCCCGAAACGGTTTTTTCCCTGTTTCCCGCAAAAGATCCACGGCCTCGGAAGTGGAAAAGGATTCGTCAATGGTCAAGATGGGCCGGGATATGCGGCGGCTCAAGCTGTCCCGGAAATTCAGGGCCTGCCGTGTGCTTGGGGTCGTTTGACCGTCAAGTCCGTAAGGGATGCCCAGGACCACTGCGTCAATTTTGTTTTGCTCGATGCACTCCAGAAGTCGGTCAAATAGTTCCCGGCGCGTGGTGCGCACAATTGTCTGCAGGGGAAAGGCCAGGGTTCCGGCTGTGTCGCTCAAGGCCAGGCCCACTCTTTTTATGCCGAAATCAATTCCCAGATAGCGCATCTAAAGGTTTTCTCCAGGATTTGTACAAGACACCTTTTTGGTTCTCCGATACTTCAGTAGTGATTGCAGGGTCTTTGATAACGCCAAGGAACACCGGCGCTAAGAATGAGCGTCCAGTGCATCCGCTTATTGGGATTTTCTTTCTTCGGGACCGAAATCGCTATCGAAATCGAATCCATAAGCCGAGGAGTTCTCCCGCACGGAATGACATATTATTTCGATTTCGATCCCGATTTCGATTTGGATTATCCCAATAAAATTTTGCTCATACTTGTGAAAGGAACCGGATTATTTATGTTGCGTCCGGCTATTTTTTGATGCCAAATTTCCGGCCCCGGAGTCGGGTTCAAAATTTTTAGTATGAGCTTTTTCCCATTCGCGTCCATTCTCGTGATTCGCGGGCTCATCCATCTATTTCTTCCCGTTCAGCATCCGGGCCAGTTCTTTTTTCCAGGTTTTCCCGCCGATCAGGCTGGCCAGGAATTCAATTGCGTGCAGCACCTTATGCGCGTCCCTGAGCTGGATAAGACTGCGGCGGATGCCTATTTTGCAGGAAGGGCAGCCGACAAGCACGGGTCTGTCCTCCGGATAGGCGGCCATTTCCGAATGCAGCCTCTCCATTTTTCTTTTGCGAATCACATTGTATATTTCCGGTGAACTCAAGGCTCCCATTCCGCTTTCACCGCAGCATCCGGGAGAAATCTGGATTCTGGTTCCCAGTCTGTCTTCCAGTTTCGCGGCGTAGATTTCTCCGGAAGCGGCGGGATTAACCCCGCTCCATTCGGCGTGGCAGGCCGAATGGTAGACCAAAGGCCGGGAGTCGTAATCCCTTAGTTCCGGCAGTCTGGAAAGCAGGTACTGCAGAACATCCAGGTGCCGCAATTCACCTCTGGGAGTCTTTAAGGCGTAGTCGGCAAGGCCTTCGCGACAGGTGCCGCAGGCCGTGAGCACCGCGTCCGGTCTGAGTCCTTCTTCCCATCCGGAGTTGAGCGTGTGCTGCAGGGTGTTCCTGTTGTTCTTTTTTATGCGCTTAAAAGACTGCAGGGCCCCGGCGGACAAAAGAGGATATCCGCAGCACATATGACCCGGAGGCAGAATTACGCAGGTATCGGTGCGCAGGAGCAAAAAGATGGTAGCCAGGGCGATGTCTTTGTAGAACAGTCCGCCGCCGCATCCCGGGAAATAAAGGACAGTGCGCTGCGTGTCCCGGTGCGGGGTGAATATGTTTTTGTGCTGTGAACGCAGGACATCGTAAAGATTGACAAGACCGGTCTGCGGTCCGGAAGAACGCCACAGCGGGTTTTGAATCCGCGATCTCCACGCCGAGGGTATGAGTCCGGTGACCCTGTTCTGGACCATTTGTCCCGCGCCGGCAAGACGGGCCGCCCTTGGAGCGTATTTTCCCGGATTGCGGCTCAGAAAATCGAGGACTTTGGTTTTGACCGGATGTCCCCCGGCGTGCCTCTCGTCCAGAAAAGCGCGCATGTTCAGAGCCACAGAGGCATTATCTATTTTTACCGGGCAGACCTGCATGCATTTGCCGCAGGCCGTGCAATGCTCCATATATTCGCGCAGGCCGTGCAGAAGTTTTATGTCCGGCTCCCCGAATATCAGCTGGCTGTAGTAGATGGCCTCAATCATCGCGCCGAGGACCAGATTTTTGTTCCGGGGATGAAACAGGAATCCCTCCTGCGGAATGAACATGGGACAGACCTGCTTGCACTTGCCGCAGCGGGTACAGACCTGAATATCGCGCAGCATGGCGGTAAGCTTTTCCTTGTCCTTGATGCCGGTGCGCATGATATCTTCAATCAGCTGATTAAAGGAAAAGGTATATGAGCTTACCGGCATCTCCCTGCGGGTCAGTTTGGCCGGATTAAAGATGTTTTCCGGGTCTACTTTTTCCTTGTATGTCTTCAGAGCTTCAATCTTGTTTTCGTCCAGAAAAGCAATTTTAGTGATGCCTATGCCGTGCTCGCCGGATATTTGTCCGCCAAGCTCCAGTACGCGCGCAAAAACTTTTTCGGCCGCCTCCTCGGCCTGATGCATCATTTCCGGATCATTGGAATTGACCGGCAGATTGACGTGGCAGTTTCCGTCTCCGGCGTGCATGTGGTTGGCTATGACTATTCTGGTCTTTTTCAAACGGTCCAGAATCCGGGATAATTCCCGGCTGATATCCGGGTATCTGTTTTTCAGGTCAAGGAAAAAGAATTCTATCTGCAGTTCGAGTTCCTGCTCGGATATTTCCTGTTTGGACGTATCCTGCTGCAGAATGGAGCGGGCCACATCCATTTCCATGTCGATAAATTCGTCACCTAAACGTATATCTTCCAGTTCCAGGACCTCGGTCAAAGCCTTTCTGTAGGCCTTGGCCAGATAATACAGGTTCATTTTTTCAATAAAGTCCGAAAATTCCGGGATTACATTCAGGGGGATGACCACGTCTTCATTTATTTTAAATCCACTGGTGCGCTTGGCTATTGCCGAGAGCTTGTGCCGGTCTTCCCAGAAAACATCAGCCTCATGCTCGTCCCGGGCGACAAAGATGTCCACCTGGTCGTAAGGGGTGGCAATATCCACGATGTTCTGCACGGTTTCATTCAAAGCCGGTTCATTGTCCGAGTCGAGCTGGACGAGTAAAACGGAGATCGGCTCTCCTTCGTATTGATCTGATTTTTTGCCGTATTCAATAGCCTTGACGTATTTGGAGCCGAATTCCTCCAGGGCGGAAATCTTGACCAGATCGCCGCTCTTTCTGATTTTGTCCCTGAGGCCGACGATATCCCGGATGACATACATGGCATTGCGCATGGAAGCGCCGAAAAATTCCAGGCACAGGACCCGGGATTTGGACATGCGCGGGTGAAGGGTGAAGCAGACATCGGTGATTACTCCGTCCACGCCTTCCTTTTGTATTCCGGGCAGGCCGCCCAGATATTTGTTGGTTACGTCCTTGCCCAGCCCCGGGGTCCGGATTTCATCTCCGTTCAGGGTGATGGTTTCCAGAATTTCGCCTTCCGAGTCCAGGACCTCAAATACCGGGGACTCTTCGGGCATGATCTTGTGCCGGGGATGGTTTTGGCGTTTGACTTCAATCAGCGCTCCGTCCGGGCGGACCATTTTGTAGCTCAGAATATTATCGACCGTTGTCCCGTATTCAAATGCGAACGGTCCGCCGGCATTTTCGGAGACATTTCCTCCGACTGAGGACGCGGATTTTGATGCCGGATCCACGGTGAAAAGAAGTCCCTGTCTTTCCACGGCCTTGATCGCATCCAGGGTCGTGGTCCCGGTTTGACAACACAGGACCAGGTCTTCCTTATCAATAGAAATAATTTCCTTCATCCGGCTCAGGCTCAGAATTGCGCAACGGCCGCGCCCGGGCACTGCGCCGCCGGTCAGGCCGGACCCTCCGCCCCGGGGTATGAGGCTGAATCCGAGTCTGTTGGCCAGCTGTACGATTTGCTGTATCTGCAGGGTGCTGTCCGGAAACAGAACCAGCATGGGAAGCTCCATGCGCAGGTCGGTAGCGTCAGTGGAACAGGCCACCCGGATATGCGGATCGGAGGAATAGTTGTTTTCGGGCAGGATTTTTTTCAGTTCGCGCAGGACATTGGAAACAAATTCCATGTCCTGTTCGAATTCCCGGATATAATTTTCCAGACAGGACTGGATCTGCCGGTAGTAATCCTCGGATAAGGCCGATCGTTCAGCGTTCAGCCGGGACCAGACGCTTTTGATTACCAGGGTTGAGTCAATAAATGGATTGTAGCGGATAATGAACAGTTCAGCCGCCAGGCTGAAGGCCAGTTCCCGAACCGATTCCGGCCAGGAGGAAAATTGATCCGTTCCCATTTTGAGTACCCGGCGGACTACCTGTTCCGGGGGCAGCGATATATGAGGCTTTCTTCTAGGCATTCAAGCTCCGTGTTCTTCAAAAGTTGCGGGCCGACACGCGGTTCTGATCATGGTTGACGTGTGCAAGAACCATAAACCGAACCGGCTCTGCAAATGGTTTTTATGCGCGGATTGAGTGTAAACCTGCTGAGTTTGATGTTTTTTTCAGGGCAGGAAAATAGACAGTAAAATGGAATTGGCATAAATCCTGGGCCGGGTTTCTGTCGACCGAAAAACATAATTCCTTAACGCTAAATCGACAAATGGGCAAGGGCGGGACTTTTTTAAATATTATCAATTATTACAGGTTATTGTGTTGTTTGAGGGATGCGTGAACACATTTATTCAGCAAACACACGCAAAAAAACCGGTGAATTTTTGCTGGCGATGCATGGTTACAATTTTTCCTAAATTTGATAAGCAGTCCATAGGTTCGAGTCAAACGTTAAATGTATTCAAAAGGGTGTCCGGTAAATAAACTCCACATGCAGCGCCAGGGAGTAAAAATTGTGAGGTAAGTTGATGCGCGTGCTTCTGCTAGAGGACGATCCTTCCCTTGGGGCCAGCCTGGAAGAATATTTGCGAAGCCGGGGGTTTGATATTCAATGGCTTGCTGATGACCGGGAATTCAATGCCGAATCGGCCGCGGGTTTTGATGTCCTGGTTTTGGACCTTATTTTGAAACACGGCCGGGGAGAGGATCTGCTCCGCAGTTTAAGGAGCGCGGGATATAAATTGCCGGTTTTGGTCCTGACAGCCAAGGCGGATTTAGGGGATAAAAAACTGTGTTTTGAGCTGGGAGCGGACGATTATCTGACCAAGCCTTTTGAACCCCTGGAATTGGTACTGCGCATCAAAGCCCTTTTGCGACGGGACGGGCGGAATGAAGAGGTTATAATCGGCGACGCGAGAATTGATCTGAATGCCCAGATCATAACCCGGAACGGCCGGGAAGAGGACCTGCCGGCAAAGGCCTGGGAGCTTCTCAAACTGCTTATCCGCTACCGCGGCGAGCTGGTTCCCAAGAATGTCATGCTCCAGACTGTCTGGCCGGATGTGACCGTCGGGGATGATGTTGTCCGCCATTATATCGGCGAGATCCGCAAGGTGATTCCTCCGGAAAGTATTGTTACCCATAAGGCCCGGGGCTATCGCCTGGATATATGAGGGTAAAGATATAGTATCTGTTCACCAATTTTTTTCTACGCATGCTTTCGGCCTGCGGCTTTCTAATGTGTTCTTATCCTGAAATTCAAAAAATCCGGTGAACTTTTTCGTATCCAGAATAGTTGCAAGATATATTGTGAATATCAAACCGGCTCTACCAGGAGGACAAAATCAAAACTAAAGTAAAATCCGAGTTCAAGCTGGTCGTCAATTTTGCGCTGGTATTTTTTCTTTGTCTGCTGCTTCTGGATATCGCCTTTTTGATAATTGACTACCAATTGTCGTTCATGGTTTGGGAAAGCTGGAGCGAAAAGGCCCGGGTGATGATTTATAACGTCCTTTTGTGGGAAGTGATCCTGGTTATAGCCGTCGCCTATCTTTTTTTTCAGCTTTTCAGGCGCTACAGGCGGTACAAGGAAAGAACCAGGGAATATCAGCAGCTTCTTTTGCAGGCGGTTTCACATAAACTGGGCAATTTCCTGGCCGCGCAGCGGGTTGACTTTGAGTTGTTCCGTGAAACGGGAAGCCGGAAGGCATTGCAGCGTCTTGAAGCCGGCCGCTCTTTTCTGGAGCGGGATTTTCAGAATATTCTGCGGATCATCAAGGATACGGCCAGCGAGGAGCCGGAACCGGAAAAAGTGGATTTGTCCTCCCTGACCCGGAAAGTCCTTGATGATTTTAAAGAGGAACTAAAAGGGGCTTCGGTTGATCTTGTTCCGGTCCGGGTTAAATGCATCAAGTCTGAAGTTGAGGCCATAGTTTATATCCTGATTGAGAATTCGGTCCGTTATTCCCGCTCTAAAATTTCCGTGCGCACCGGAATAAGCCGGAATCGCCCCTATCTGTTAATCAAAAATGATATAGACCAAAGCAAGGTGCATGGCACGGGAGTCGGTCTGGGTACGGCAAAAAGGCTTGCCCGCAGAAATGATCTTGCCTTGGAATGGATAAAAAAGGACGACTTTTTCCTGACTGTTTTGACTGGAAAGGAAAGCAAGTTCCATTTGTTATGAAAAAAGTCATAAAAAGTACGTTGAACCGCAAAGACGCAAAGTCCGCAAAGTTCAGACCCCGGGCAAATAATCCAAACGGCTGAATCCAAATTCCAGTTTCTTGTTCCTGGTCTCCAGTCTCCGGCCTGCCAAAGAATCCCTATGTGCAGCGGGGTAAGGACGTTGCTCTAAATTTTATTCAGACCGCCATTGCCGGTTCTTCCATATTCGTCACCCCTGTCCCGGATCAGGTTCGGGATCACGGATCAGGGGTCCACCATAAATGCAGTTGGCTTAGGCTTTGCTTTCGGCGGCAGGCAAAGTTCGCCGCGAGATTCTTCTCTCACTTCGTTCGCTCAGAATGACATCCGGGTGATGAGAGTTGGTTTCCGGGGGCGGGGCATAATTCGCGGCATTATGGCATAGAGAACAATGAAGGGAACGGCGCCGTCAGAGGCAAAAGTATCGGCGTTTTTTCTCTTGTCATTCTGAAGGAGCGTTTCGCGACCGAAGAATCCCTATGTGTAGCGGGGTAAATATACGTTCAGGGTTGTATTTTCATTCCTGTTTCAGAGCAGAATTTTACAAGCGATTGCCATTTTTCCCGGGCGATATTGTGTATAATATTCATATCGAGCCCTTGATATTCGTGTATGGCCACATTTCTAAAACCAACCATGGAAACCATATTGCGCATTGTATCATGTGTGATTATTTCCGCCCGGTGCAGGAGACGAAAGCAATCCGCGTTGCTTTGCGGCATTCCCAGGTGCTCTCTGGAAACCAAATGCATGGCAAGATCGATAGCCGCCTGACATGCCCTTTCAATATTCAAAATCAGGGCATCTACATGAGAGTAATCCTCAAGCTCCGGATCAAAATCATATTCCTGCTTCATCCTGCGGATGGCCCTTTCTATGATCGCCGCCTTGTTCCTGCAGACATCATCAGGACTGATAGGCATTGATAATTTCCTGTCTGGCTTCATTAAACACAATATACATTCCCAGAATTCGAGAGATTTTCATTTCCGTTTCCGCCCCCTCCCTGATAAATATTCGTTTTCCACCCAGTACCGCCTCCTTGGAATAGACAAGATTGTCCGGGCTTATTTCTCCTATGTCTGCTACACGGCCGGTTGCAAGCGCTATATCCGATGCCAGATCTAATCTTTCCATGCTGCTTAAGGACTCATTATCAGATACCAGGACAGCCAAATCCACATCACTGTCCCCGCGCATCGTTCCGGAAGCGGCGCTGCCCAAAAGATACGCCGCTATTATTCGCGAGTCCTGTCCGATAATCCGGATTATAATGTCTATTTCATTCTTAGCAAGCATCAGCATCTCCAGGATATCCTTCCGTCACGTATGATATTCTTTTAACATAATAAATTAAGTCGGTGTGGACAAGCTTAAATTTGGAAATGGACAGACATAAAATATGTTCGGGCCTCAGGATTTGATTTGCGGTAATGACGACCACTCCGTGCCAATGAGAGTGAGACATCAAAAAGGCGGCTCTAAAAAGTACTATGGCGTTTGCGTCTGAATTTCCGGTTTTTTGTCTCTGGTCTCCAGTCTCCAGCCTGCCGAAGAATCCCTGAATTCAGTTGGTTTAGGCCTTGCTTTCGGCGGCAGGCAAAGTTCGCCGCGAGATTCTTCTCTCACTTCGTTCGCTCAGAATGACATCCGGGTG
>JBNJHA010000006.1:49203-70290 GCA_051748085.1 Thermodesulfobacteriota bacterium | reverse complement strand
GTACCGCGCCAATCAGGAGAAATAAAAATTTCAAAACTGGGAATATTCTGTCCGGAAATACCTAGCCAATTGCGTTCTTTTCCCGGATCAATCCACAAATCCGTATTTTCCGAGTGAATATGCAAAAAATTGATTTCCAGACTATCAAGCCATTTTTTAATTCTGGACGACATCTCGTATAATCTTTCCCATAAAAAAGCCGGATCATGATCATTCAGATAAACCGCCTGCACAACCTCCTGGGTGTATTCATCAACACTCATACCGGCTTTCTCAGCCAATTCCGGAGTAGGATACAGACAAAGGGTCCAGCCGAAATCACCCCGTGCTTCCCGATAATTCATAATGTCGCGCAAATATTTCCTGTTCATCCCCCACACGGCTATTTTAGACGGATCAATATCCTGCATGTGTGTAAGGCTCTCCGGAGCGAGAAGAGATATCGCCCCGTCCAGATGATTATACAGATCTTCGTCTCCGGGAATTCTGGCCTTCAATTGTTCGTTGTCCGCCAGTTCAAAGAAATCCTTTTCCATGCCTTCAGGAGCCGCTATGCGCAGAACGGGCATCATGCCTGCGTCTAAAACATATCTGTTCACAACCCGGGCCAGAGGTAAAGCGCTTAAATCGGTTTTAAGCAAAATAAAATTCCCCGGCTTAAACGGCTTTCCTCTGGACTTCTTCATTCCCCACATCAAAACCTGCGCATATTTTTGCAGTTGAGCATCCGAAAACATCAACATCTCCTTATAATTCTTTTTCAAGACCCAATTCTAGAGCCACATCCTGTTTATTCAACACACTGAATTCAAGGCCTTTTGGATCAAAAACATCTTTACGTTCTGCTTGGAGTTTATACAAATCAAAATAAGTTCCGTCAGATCCCTGCCCCAAATCCAGTCCTAAATCGACGGCGCAATCACGGATATTATCGTAATGTCCCTCTATTTCCATAAACCGGCCAAAGGGAAGCACATCCAGGCAGACAACACATTTTTGATAACTCCATTTTTTTCTGAACTTCTCATATCTAAGCCGTGTTGAATAACCAAGTTCAGAAAATATGGCGATCATGTTTTCCGCCTCATCCAGTTTGACTTCCCATTCCTGCATGACCTTTACCCCCGGATCGGCGATATTTTCCGCCGGGGACTTAAAAGTCAACTTACAGCCTGAATCGGTTATTCTCAGCCTAAGCAGCTTGCCCTGACTCAGTAAATGGTCACTTATCCCGTCCAAAACCATATTTTTTTCAAAATACCAGGAAGTTGTCTCCTTTCCGCCGTTATTGCCAATCATTTCGTCCATTTCCTGAATATTTTGACAAAAAAATTTTATTTCCTTTTCCAGTCCCAAATTAATGCCCCTTTTAAAATGACAAACTCTCTATAAGCATAATTGCGTACAAAAAATTAATAATCAGCTCGAAATCATTTAGCTTTTATCAAATCATCCTGCAATATTCAGCATGCCGGGACATGCATAATTTTTAGTCCCTCGGTGACTATGCACCTCGCGTAAAAAGTCGAATCCTAGATGTCGCGTGCGAATTTTATTCGAATAATCCTAATTGAACCATCCAGAAAAATTGACTTTTTACAGAAACGAGACAGACTGGATACTTGAAACACATTATGATATGTTACAATCTTATTACGGATTTTAAAAATTATTCCTGAATAAAAAACTACTATTTCACAACCCGAAAACTGCAAATTTTTGAATAAGAACCAAACAAGAAGATTCAGCCAAAAAATCCCCAGACCACGCTTCTTCCGGGAGAAAAAATGACAATTTTCGATGTATTCTTATATTTGTCCATAATCGTCGGCTTCTTCATGGCCTTTAATCTTGGTGGAAACGATGTGGCCAATTCCATGGCTTCCGCGGTCGGAGCCAAGGCAATCACTGTTAAACAGGCAGTAGTCATTGCGGGAACTCTAAGTTTTGTAGGTGCCGTATTTTTGGGTTCCCACGTAACTGCTACAATAAGCAAAGGCATTATTCGCCCTGAATTAATCCCGGACCCAAAAATAATTATGATCGGCATGTTTTCTTCCCTGCTCGCGGCGGGTTTTTGGGTATTTATCGCAACTCTGACCGCACTTCCGGTTTCCTCAACACATTCCATAGTCGGCAGCATGCTCGGATTCGGATTGGCCGCCGGCGGAATAAGCACTGTCAATTGGTGGGTTCTGGGAGGTGTTGTCCTCTCCTGGGTAGTCTCACCATTTTTTGCGGCCACGCTTTCCTATCTCATATTCACGCACATAAAAAAATTAATTCTGGACCGAACCGAATTTATTTTGCAAACCATGCGTTGGGCTCCCGTATGGGTTGCCTTGACTTTCGCCCTTATTTTATTGTCTTTTTCATACAAGACACCAATCGGCAAGGAAGTAAATCTTCCCTGGTGGATTCCGCTTATAGCCACTTTTGTAATCTGTCTGCTGATCTATGTACTCGTAAGGCTTATAATATGCAAAAAATTGGCGGGTAAAGTCAAAAAAGCTGAAAATGTGGAGCTGATATTCCGCCGCATGCAAATATTGACCTCGTGTTACGTGGCTCTGTCCCACGGAGCAAACGATGTTGCCAACGCCATCGGCCCGGTAGTCGCCGTATACGTTATCGCCAAACAGCATGTTTTTTTAAGCGAGGCCTCTGTACCAATGCCTATTCTGGTCCTGGGCGGGCTGGGGATATCAACAGGTATCGCTCTATTCGGGTCCAAAGTTATCGCTACTGTTGGCGAAAAAATCACCCGTCTGAATAATACACGTGGATTTTCCGTGGATTTCGGGGCGGCCACTACTATCCTATTCGCTTCCAAACTGGGCCTGCCGGTATCCTCCACGCACTCGGTAGTGGGGGGAGTTGTCGGAGTCGGCTTAGCACGCGGTTTCAAGGCCGTGGATTTTGGAATTCTGGGCAAGATATTCATCTATTGGATACTGACGGTGCCCATTGCAGCCTTTACCACAATTTTAATTTTCAATATACTAAAAGCGTTAATATTCTAACGAAAGGAATCAATTTACCATGTTCAAAAGAATACCTTTTTTTGGATTGTTGAGCCCTAAATCTCCCTTGCAGGGATTAATTGAGCATTACGATCAAATTTCTGAATGTCTCGAATTGATAAAAGAAGCCCTGGAATGCTATGTTTCGGGTTCAGGCGTATGTAGAGAATTTGATGAACTCAAACAGGAAATTGACAAAATCGAGGGCCAGGCGGACAAAATAAAGCGGCGCATAAGAAATCATCTTCCCAAAAGAATTTTCATGGCCGTGGACAAGGCATTATTCCTGAATTACACCACGCAGCAGGACAACGTTATGGACGAAGCCCAGGAAGCATTGCGCTGGTTGGGCATGCGCAGAATAAACGTCCCTCCGGATTATCAACGCGCCTTTATCAGTCTTTTGGAAGAAGTAAGTGAGGCTGCCGTTCAACTCGGTCCGGCTCTGAAAATGACTGTTGATTTGGTACATGGGGAATATCTCGACCGCCAGGCTTGCAAGGATAAATACAGAGAAGTGCGCTACCTGCGGGAAAAAGTGTTTAAACGCAAACAACAACTAATCTCGGATATCTATAACTCGGAAATGGACTTCAAGGATATCTATCAGCTGATCCACTTTGTTGACTGCCTGAATACAATGGCCAAAAGCTGCGAACAATGTGCCGGAACTCTCAGGGCCATGATAGCCAGATAAATTTACTTACCTCTTATTAATGCTTTTGCAAAAAATAAATTTTTGCAGGCAATGTTAAATTTTAAGTAAAAGCAAATTATTACAAAATTTAATCTGTGCGTTTAACCCCCGTCTTCGACTTTTTGCAGTTGCGTCAAAACAGGCACTCCCAAAAAAACATACACAGCCAGAAAATCCGGGCTAAAAACCCGGATTTTTCTTTGTGCTCAATACAATTTCCAGATTCGTGCTGCAGTGGCCGCCTCACATTACTCACCATCTTTAAGCTTGCGCCATAAAGAAGTCCTGCTTATGCCCAGAATATTCGCCGCTTCATTTCTGTTGCCGCCGGTTCGCTTGAGGACTTCCCGAATATAATCCTTTTCCAGTTCCGCAAGGGATACAAGACTTTCCTGCTCGTCCTTAACGGCAGGCTGCTGATTGTCCCCAAATCTTTGCGGCAGATGCTCCGGTAAAATCACTTGACCGTCACATATAATTATCGCCCTTTCCAGAGCATGTTCAAGATCACGCACATTTCCTGGAAATGAATAGTCTATCAAAATCTGCATGGCTTCATTAGAAATACGATCAATCTTTTTTCCAAATTCCTTTCGGTATTTTCCCAGAAAATAATTAGCCAGCAGCGGGATATCCTCTTTCCTGTCTCTGAGTGGAGGCAAACGCAGAACAAAAGTGTTCAGTCGATAATAAAGGTCTCTTCTGAACTGTCCGCTTTCCATTCTTTCATCCAGGCATTGATTGGTTGCTGCCAAAATGCGGACATCAACCGGAATCTCTTCCGTGCCGCCCGAACGAATAATCATTTTATCTTCAAGCACTCGCAGAAGATGTGTCTGCATGGTCGGCGGGGCCTCACATATTTCATCCAAAAGAATCGTTCCGCCTTCAGCCGACTCAAAAAGACCTTTCTTTATGCGCACGGAACCCGAAAAGGTTTCTCTTTCATACCCAAACAACTCATTATTCAAAAGATCCTGACCAAAAGCACTGCAGTTTATAGCCAGAAATTTGCCCTTGCGCCGGGAACTTTTAACATGAATGGCCCTGGAAACCAGCTCCTTCCCGGTCCCTGTTTCCCCTCTGATTAAAACGGCACAATCCAATGCCGCCACCTTGGCGATCGAATTCTTAACCTCCTGCATAACCGGCGTCGCGCCTAAAATTCTTGGTTTCTGCACATTTGAGGTTTCAGGTCCGACGTCCCATGTCCGCATGTCTTCAGGAGAAGGCGCCAATCTTTCAAATCTGGCTTCAAGGTCCTCAGGCGACCATTGCCCTCCGAATCCGGGCGGGGCAATTAGCATTAGACCTGTTTTGGATCTGAACTGCTTTATAAATTTCCAGAAAGAATCCATGTCATCCTTTTCAAAATACTGCGCGTCCATGGCTTTGCATGCCTGGCGAACCTTGTCCTCCCCGTATCCGGTCAACAATACGACCTGCAAACCGGATTGCAGCTCATTGAGCTTGTCTATAAGCGTCACGCCGTCAATATCCGGCAGACGCAAATCCACAATTGCCAGATCCAGGGGGTTGCTCTGAGCAATTTTCAAAGCCTGAGAACCGTTTTTGGCCAGAAAGGGCTCAATTCCGCGCATCTGAATCCTTTCGGCCATCGAACTCAAAAAATCAGGTTCATCATCTACCAGTAATACACTTAACTTTTGTTGCATAACCAGACTCAAACCTTTTTGTCATTATTTGAAACAAAAAAACAAACGCATGTCTTAAAAATAAACTCAAACGCAAATAAAATCAACCAAAACGTTCCTAAGTGAATCAAAATTTCAAACCTTAATTTTACAAGCATTCATTATAAATAATCAAAATTGACAAAAAATACAATTATTAAACATATTAAAAATTTAATGGACGGATAGCAAATATTATAAGTTATAACTTCCTATAATTTTTATATTTGTCAACCAGTTAAATTAATTATAGACAATGGATATCTGCCATTATAATTTGCCCATATAAACTAAGGGGACACTTAAATATTTTTTTCAAATATTCGCCAATAATTTTAAAATGAGTTAATGAACCATGGACAAAATTCTAATTGTCGAAGACAGTCCGATATTCTATCGGCTCTTGCGTCACGCCCTGGAATCCAAATTGGGATGCAGGGGGATAATCGCCGAAAATCTCGCCCAGGCCCATTCTCTGCTTGAAAACAATTCTACGGATTATTTTGCCGCGATTCTGGACATGGAACTTCCGGATGCGCCGCATGGTGAAATTATCGATTATGTTGTCTCCAAAAACATACCTTCTCTGGTATACACCGGAAAATTTACCGAAAAACAACGCGCTGAAATTCTTAATAAAAACATTGTAGACTATATCCTCAAAGACAATGTGAACAGTGTCCAGGAATTGGTATCGGCTCTTGAACGAATGAAAAAGAACTCCCGGACAAAAATTCTCATTGTCGACGATGACCAAGTTAGCCTTTCAATCATCAGACGCAATTTGGAAATCCATCAATTTATAGTCTACTCGGCCTGCAGCGGAAAAGAGGCTTTGGAGGTAATAAACGAAAATCCGGACATCAGACTGTTGATTACAGATTATGCCATGCCGGAAATGGACGGATTTCGGCTTGTAGAAGAAATAAGAAAGTTACGCGGCAAGGAATCTCTGGCAATAATCGGCATTTCCGGACAGGAAAAGGACACTCTTTCCGCTCAATTTTTAAAAATCGGCGCAAACGATTACCTGGGAAAACCTTTCAGTCGCGAAGAACTTTATTGCCGGGTAGTGCACAACATTGAAATGCTGGAAAAAATTGAAGAATTGGAAGAACTGAACACGTCAAAGGATCGTTTCCTTGGAATGGCTGCCCATGATCTGCGTTCTCCGTTAAGCGGAATTAAAGGCTTTTCGGAAATGATTCTTAATGAAATGGCTGGCCCGCTTACCCCTGAACAACGCGAATACATGGAACTGATTAATGACACTGGGGCGGGCTTATTGCAACTGGTAAACGACCTGCTGGATGTCAATGCAATCTCCCGCGGGAAGCTTGAATTGGATTTCAAGAACACGGATTTAAAGGAACTCGTCCGTAAAAATATTCATAAACAGGAACTCATTGCCGGACAAAAAAATATAGCCATATCCAGAGCATTAAGCGACCTGCCTGAAATCATGATCGATCCGGATAAAATTAATCAGGTTCTGGACAATCTGATTTCCAACGCCATAAAATTTTCTCCACGCGAAAAAAATATACGGGTCCGTTTAGAGCAAGAAGCAGAAAAAGCCGTGATCCGCATTCAGGATCAGGGACCTGGGATATCCTCTGAAGAACAAGACCAGCTTTTCAGAGAATTTTACAAGGGACGGGCCAGGCCTACTGACAACGAAGGATCCACAGGCCTCGGACTGGCCATTGTGAAAAGGATTGTCGATGCGCACCGGGGCAGAATAAAAATAGAAAGTATTCCCGGACATGGCTCGGAATTCGTTGTCTATCTGCCCATGATCAATGTCGATCATCCCGAAAAAATAAAAACCTGAGACAAGCTCAGAGGACTTTATGACCGATAAGGACATCAAAAAAATATTCGAAGATTTTTTTCAAAAATACAAAAAAACCGAGGGTGACAGAACCGTCTGGTCAGCTCCATGCAGACAATTCTTTTCAGATGGATCATTTGAAATAAATCTGACTAAATGCCCGCGCGGAGATATTTTTAAAATCTTTGTAAACAACGAAAAAATTTTCGAGATATCCGGCTGGGATGATTTTCTGCAAAAGCTGCCGGAACTGGAAAAAATCTATCCGCAATTATTTAATAGGCAAGAATTTTTCGAGGCCATGCAGGAAATGTCTGGATAGTGCTTGTCCGGAAATAAAAAAATTTCCGGTTTTAAAAATATAAAGTTTTCAATTCGGCAACGAAATAAATAAGTGAATATATAAACATGCGCCTGGAACAAAACCTGCGCTAAACATCCCGGCATGATATTCGAATGTCCTCCAACCAGGATTCAAAAACCATTCGCAAAATAGCATTACTGGCCTTCGGGCTTAATCTGCTTCTTGCCCTCGTCAAAGCCATGCTGGCTGTAATATCCGGCAGCCTGGCCGTGACCGCGGGGGCAATTGACTCCGCCACCGATTCCGTTTCGTCACTGGCAGTATTCATCGGCGTAAACCTCTCGGAAAAAAAGACGGAAAAATTTCCCTTAGGGCTGTACAAAATTGAAAATGTCATCTCAGTCATAGTAGCCATTTTCATCTTTTTTACCGGCTATGAAATCGCAGTCCGGGCATTTAAACCCTCGAGTGGCACGCCGGATGTATCCCTTTACATACTTGCAGGCATGTTTTTTTGCACTCTGGCCACCTATCTTTTTGGACAATACGCCCTAAAAAAAGGGCGTGAAACCGGATCCCCCACTTTACAGGCCGAAGGCAAACACAGGCAGGCGGACGTAATGTCCTCTCTGATTGTTCTTACTTCGGTCACTCTGAACTACTTCCAGGTCAATCCCGCAATTTTAAGCATAAGCATAGATCAATTCGCAGCATGTATTGTACTTATATTCATTGTCAAAGCCGGCTGGGAACTGTTGTCCGAAGGAATGCGCGTCCTTCTTGATGCTTCCATAGATGCTGAAACCCTGGACAGGATAAAAAAAATCATAAAAAAACATACCCTGGTCACGGAAGTTAAAAATATTGTTGCCAGCAATGCCGGCCGGTTCGTCTTTATTCAGGCGGAAATCGAACTGCGCACGTCAAATTTGGAAAAAGCCCACTCGGCCAGTGAAGAAATTGAAAATAACATTAGGAAAGAGGTTCCCCGGGTAGGCAGGGTGACTATACATTATGAACCGCCATCCGAGGATCAGACCCGGATGGCGTTGCCCGTGCAGAATTTAAACGGGAAATTAAGCACCAAATTCGGCGAGGCTCCATATTTTGCTTTCATGCAACTATCGGGGAAAAAAGCAAAAATAACAGAACAGAATATACAGGAAAATCCATACAAATCATTGTCCAAGGGCCGAGGAATTAAAGTGGCCAACTGGCTTATAGACCACAATGTGGACCAGATCCTGCTTAAAGAAGACATCCGGAAAAAAGGCCCGGGGCAAATACTGCGGAATGCCGGAATAAAAATTGAGCTGACCGATCTGGCAACATTATCGGAGATCTCAAACAATTAGAAACCTAAAGAACTATTTCAAATACTTACCGCACCCGACCACAATTTTTTTACCATCCACTTCACACATCTGGACGACTGATCTTTTAGGAAAATTTTTATCCTCAACACCGGGCTTTGGCCAATGATAATCTACAAAGGTTACATTTCCGGGCGAAACCTGCACCCGTTCGTTCATCTCTTGAAACAATAGCTTTCCCTTGGAATCACGATCATTTTTAATATTTTTTCCGTTCAATTCCGGCTTAATGGGATGCATAAGCATTATAAAATCTAAATCATGGACCCAAACATAAGTACCCCTAAAAACATAGGGGCTGTCGCCCTGCATCCGGTCCAGCCCTTTTTCAAGGCCACGATTTTTAAGCATCTCACAGGCTTGGTCCAGTTTGTCATAAACCTCGTCCCAGGTAAGATCGGCATCCGAGGATTGCTTGGCCTTTTCCTCCGCGATGCGGGCAAGTTCCTCCGCGCTTTGGGCATTGGCCCCGGATGCTGAAACAAACACAAAAAGCATTATCAGACAAATGCATAACGACCGTTGCATGAGGCAATCCTCCGCATAAAAGTTTTGTTTATTTGAGCGAGCAAGTAATTTAGTAACAGCTGATATCAGAAAACAGATCTATACGCTACCCCGTATTCCGCATATCCGTTACCGGCCATACTGCATACTCGGCTGAAGATTTATGACCCACTCCAACCGCTCCCTTGTACATATATAATGCATAGGCCCAGTCGGTTTCAAACCCGCTTGTACTTGATGACCAATATACTTCCCTGACTTTTTCCGACGGAAAGGATAAGGACAGGGCCGGAGTATGCCTTGAACAATCCACAATCGATTCCAATTCATTTATATTCGGGAGTCTCCAATTTCCCGCACCAGAATGATTAAGCTTCCGGATCAAATCCAACGCGTCCTGCCAATTGACTTCTCGCCCACTCCAAAAAGGATTTAAATGCCATAATAATCCGGTCAACCTGTCTTCTATTCCCATGTCATTTTGTACAAATCTCCCCTTCCAGCCAGCGGACTCTACTCCATCGGCCAGAGTATATATGCCCTCGCATTCAGTTATCCGTCCATCATTATCCAGACAAGTCGACTGGCCGGTCGCGAGGATACGATTCGAAGCAGTGCATACAGGACGGCAAAAGGCTTGCTGATCCTTTCGGCCCCAAAACATTCGCCCGCCGGCGAGATGAATATACCAGGCATAATCGGGAAATTGGGCCGAGCTTGTACCGGTCCAATACCAGGACTCCTGAATGCCGGAAAATGGATTTTCGGAAGGCAAAGCAGGCATTCTTTGCTGATGATCAATCAGGCTTCTAAGTTCCCTTCTGTTCGGCATGCGCCAATCTGAACGCCCTAGAAATTTTTCCTCGTTCAAAGCAGAAATCAATCGCAGGGATTCCTGCCATGTAAGGGGAAAGATGGAAACATCAGATTCTTTGCACCAGACAAGCTGCGTGTATTTGTCCTGGACTAATCCCATCCCGGCGGAAATGAATCTCGGTTGTGGAATTTCTGGCCCTGTACTATATTCAGCATCTTGACCGGAATCCAGACATGAAATCTTATTCCCTTTGAAATCATAACAATAATTAAGACCGGTCTTGAGAATAAATTCGGACATGCCTTCCAACCATTTTCTTGTTTGCAATATGTTTAAAAATAATTATCATCCGGGTTGATTTACAAAGTACACTTCTAAACAAAAACAACTTGACCATGCTCTCAGGCCTTGCTAATAGCGCTTTCACACGGATAAAAGCCAGGATAGCTCAGTTGGTAGAGCAGCTGATTCGTAATCAGCAGGCCGTCGGTTCAAGTCCGATTCCTGGCTCCATTTGAAATCCGCGAACCTCTCTTTCTAAATCCCGAATCAATTTCAAAATCCGGTTTTTAATCTCAAAAAAAGGGCACTATAAAAAATAGTACCCTTTCTAACCCAATTTTTATCCGGAATAATTTTAAATTTGAAGAAAAATTAACTAAGCCCCACGTTCTTCTTGATCTGATCAATATCAATGACCGAATTAACCAACTGCGATCCATGCTGTATTTTTATCACATCCCGCAACTTGTGCATTGACAGAATCGCGTCCATCTTCTGAGCTACCGTATAAGTATCCTCTCTGACAACTATAATCGGAACCTCCAGCACTTCGGCCCTGGTCATGATGATATCGTTTGGATACAAATTTCCGGTCAGTACCAAACATTGGCACTGGCCTTCCAAAGCAACCAATTGCACATCGGATCGGTCACCCCCAACTATTACGGCGGAATTCTTGCTCTTCTTAAAATGAGTCATGAAATTCTCAACCTGCATAGTCCCTATCAAAAAATTTTCCACTACCCGATCTGATTTGGATGAAGCAGCTATTATGCGCCCTCCAAGACGTTTTGCCAGATCACCAACCTTAATGGCGCCCATGAGAGGATCCTGGGGAATACTGCCAAAGACACTAACTTCTTTACGATTCAAAAAGGGAATCAGCATATTGTCCAGTTCATCCTGATAATGAGCAGGAATATCGTTAAGAATAACCCCTACCATGTCCTCTTTAAGAGCATCCTTTAAAACAACCAGGTAATCATAATTGAGTTCTTTGGTGTATCTATCTATTACCAGTGCCTTCAGACCAAGTTCTTTAACCACGCTTACACCGTCAACATCACAATACCGTCCTGAATACATGCTTCCAGACCCGGAGACAATCATAACATCCTTACCCTTGGACAACTCCTCATAACTTTCCTTAATTCTCTGCATCAAATTCTGGCATTCGCCACTGAAAGCACGTATTTTAAAATCCTGATCAACTACAACCGGTGTCACCTTTTCGGGGTTCTCATTCAAGCCGAGTACTTCCTGGACAAAAAAGGCATCCTCATCGCCGAACTTGCCGTCCTGTTCCTTGGGCATAGCGCCGACCGGCTTCATATATCCAACTTTATAGCCTTCCTTTTGCAACTTCAGTCCAAGAGACATCGCTATCATATTCTTGCCGGAATAACCGGAAGTGGAGCCGATATAAATGCCAACCATTTCGCTTTCCTCCTCTTGTTTGATACATTAAGCCTATTCAATTTAAATTTACATTATAACGAATTTTATTCTGCAAGCCTCATTTATTGGCGAAAGGGGGTAAATTTCCCATAAAAGGAATTTAAGCGGGCAATTAAAAGAATCTTCTTCCCCCTGGGAAATGATTACAATACAACCCGAACTGTTATTTTCAGCCAGGGGAAAAGCCGTTTAAAAATCCCGGCTTTGATTACTCGTCCTTTATCCGGAAATGGACCTTTTCCAGTTTAACGCGACATTATTTTTGAATTTTCGGACAAAACCAGCTTCAGCACGCGAATTGTTTAACCCGAATAGTAAGCAGTTAAAAGAGGTTCGTCTCAAGAATCTGTGCAACACATTTCATATTGTTGGGATTTCTTTCTTCGGGATGAAATCGCTATCGAGATCGGAATCGACTCCATAAGCCGATGATACCTCCCGCACCGAATAACATATTCTTTCGATTTCGATAGCGATCCCGATTTGGATTTGGATTATCCCAACGGTTAGGCAACTCAATTATTTTTAATAAAAACCTTCAAATTCAGCGAGTTAAGCGTTCTTTGCGGGTTCTTAGCAACAAAGTTTTGCACAAATTTGTGTGAGGAGCCTTAACAGATGATGGACATATTTCGGTGTATCCGTCAACCTTGTCAGGAATACATTTATATTTTATTCTTAATTTTTCAGGGACGCAATAGTAATTATCAATATTTGCCGCACAACTCGGCATATAGATTACAGACAAACAGTCCATCTTGGGCTTGGAATCTTAAAATCCAAAATTTCAAGCGTGAATAATTAACTGCCAAAAAAATAAAATGAAATTGACACAAACAATTCATGTAGCAGAAAACAAGATAAATTATGTATTTAACGATAAAAACCTGCTCTCGCAAGCCCTGACCCACAGCTCATACGCCAACGAACACGGCCTGGGCAATAATGAACGACTCGAATTCCTGGGAGATGCGGTCCTCGAGCTTTCCATATCCCAGGAAATTTACCGGCGTTATCCCGAGGCATCCGAAGGAGACATGACCAGACTCCGCTCAAGTCTGGTAAATGAAGGTTGTCTCGCCTCTATCGCCAGGGATATCGGTTTGGGTAGTTGCCTGTTTTTAGGCAAAGGAGAGCAAATTCAGGGTGGAGGCCACCGGGATTCGGTTTTAAGCGACGCACTGGAAGCAATTTTATCAGCTATCTTTCTGGATGGCGGCTACAACAAGGCGCAACAATGCATATTGTTTCTTTTCCAGGAAAAATGGCCGAAAGACATAACCCGCCCGCCCAAAAAAGACTACAAAAGCCAACTCCAGGAAGAAACACAAAAACTTTTCAAAAAAAGGCCCGTATACACGTTAGTGGACAGTTACGGGCCGGAACACGATAAAATATACAAAGTACAGGTCGCACTGCCTGAAGGTGAAAAATTTATTGCCAAATCAGGAAACGTCAAGAAGGCTGAACAAAATTCGGCATGCAATGCCCTGCAATATCTGTACACCCTTCAACATAAAACACGAAAGCAGACAAAATAAGATAGATCAGTAACTATTCAGCAAGCTAAAAAAATAGTGAACTGGTACAAAAATTACAACCGATCATCTTTGTTAAGACTCAAGAATACGCCGGGCAATATCATCTTCGGCATCGGTTATAAAGGGTATACCGGTCTCCCGTTCCGTCTCTCGATTTGCCGAAGCAATGTCACTGCGTCTGACTTCACAAAGGCTGAAGTGCCTGGCACCGGCCAGCAACTGCTGCAGCCCCGCGCCCATCTTGTCCATGGCGGTCCACATTGCAATCGCACCATAAGGTATCTTTTGCATTTCATCCGCTCCGACTTTTTCCTGCAAACTGTAATAACCGGCAAAAATTTCTCTGGCCGTGTTTCCCCTGTCGGCAACGGATTTGGGGAGTTTATCCCAGTTTCCGAAGACATTCTCTCTCTTTTCAGGACGCAGAACCCCTTCAATATTGGAGCCTACAAACCCGGGAATCATTAACCCGCGGCCCATACAAATCAGTTTTGTATACGGAGCCCCCAAGGCCAAACCTTTATATATCTGATCTTCCCTGCCAAACCCGCCGGCAAAAGACAAATCAACCACACGCTTTCCGCGTCCGGACAAAATTTTTGCATATTCTTCCGCCTTGGCATGAAGCAGAACAGAGGGAACACCCCAGCTATCCATCATATTCCAGGGACTCATCCCGGTTCCACCACCCGCGCCATCAATGGTCAACAGATCAAGTCCGGCATCCGTGGCCAGACGCATGGCCAGGGCCAATCCTTCCATACTATACGCCCCGGTCTTTAAAGAGATTCGGCTGAAACCCAGTTCACGCAATTTGGCAACTGTACTCAAAAAATCGGCTTCGACTTTTTCAGCCGAACTCATATCTGTATAACCCAAACGACTATGGCGGGCAAAAGCTCTCAGGCCTCCGGCCTCGAATGATTCCTGAACTTCCGGCTTTTCAGGATCAGGATCAACAATATAGCCGCGCTTTTTCAAAAATAATGCGTAATCAAGGGAATTGACTTCGATTTCTCCTCCGATATTCTTGGCTCCCTGCCCCCATTTCAATTCAATGACAACCTCTTCACCATATTTTTCAGCCACATACTCAGCGACTCCATTCCGGGCATCCTCTATGTTCAACTGGACTATTATCGCTCCATATCCGTCATAATACCGCAAATATGTATCAATACGCCGATCCAATTCCGGAGAGCTTACTATACGACCGTTTTTAAATTCAGCCTCTTTATCGACCCCAACAACATTTTCCCCAATAACAATAGGTATCCCGACCAATGCGCAACCGGTTGCAAAAGAATCCCAATACTTAGTGGCAATAAAGGTAGAGCCAAGAGCTCCGGTCATAATTGGCAGGCGTACCTTGGTTATTTTTTTGCGTCCGAAAGAAGATTCCAGCCCAACATTGGGAAAAACACAATCATCAGCATGATTACTCAGGCCTTTGGCCAATCCGTTCGAACCATAACAAAATCCTTGAATGCGCAACGAGGTATATGACACCCCGACATGTTTGGTACGGGCGCTGCCCGCCGTTACCAATCCGAAGTCGCGGGGATAAAGCATTTTTCGTCCAGCCAGGCTGGACATCCACATTTCACATTTTCCCTGACAATCGGCACGGCAAAGAGTACAGAGCCCACTTTCACAGGGAGTGCCGCGGTTGACGGTTGCGAGAACATCATTGCTTTTCGGGGGGATATGCATTTTTAACTCTCCTTGTCTAATCGCTGAATTTTACAAATAAATGGAGTCTCAATCTCATTGGCACCGAGAGGTTACGAATAAAAAAGTGTACAAGCTGTTAACTTTATATCCATAAATTAGCAAGTTTTTATCCGAAAGTTCAAAAATTTTAATGGGCAAATAACATTTTGCTAAAGTTTTAATGGTTGATGTCGATAATAAAAGAAAGGGAAAAGAATAAAATAGTAAAAAACAAAGACGGGCGAAAGACTGTCTTGTTTTAAAACCGGCACATTAATTATAAGGGGGAGGAATCCATGAGAATTGAATCACAATTTCACAACTATGAGCACAACGCGATTAAAGGAATCAATCCACAGCATGAAAACATGAAAAACAAACACGCGGAAATCAGGGAAGACTCTCCTCCTGAAAATACAAAGGACAGCACTCTGGCTCAAATTGAAAAAATCGAGAAACTATCCGCATCCATTCAGGAATATATGCACTCAATGGATGTAAAACTTGAATTCCATGTTGACCGTGATGCCGAACAAATACAGGTAAAAGTCATAGACCCTGAAAAGGATGAAGTCATCCGCAAAATACCCCCAGACGAGGTACTTGAACTGGCAAAGTCAATAGAAAACATGCTGGGTATCATCATGAATAGAAATCTATAATTTTTCTTTACGGCGATTACAGCTATCCCGGCCATGCCTATGCAGCCGAGCGCATATCCTTACCGCCTACCGCCCGGTCCATGCGCTTGACCTTTTTTATTACCTTACCAGCCAGTTGCTTAATCCGGACATAGTCGCTTCGGACATATTTTTCATTAAATATCTCCAGCGCATTTATATCCATAATTTCCGGCTGCAAATAGGTTAAATACAATGGATCCTGACTGACGAACAACCGCATCTCGGCCAGTGCCTGCCGAATTTTGCGGGTATTGTTTTCCGGAACCATGAACAGCCTGTCCAGCCTCTTCATCAGGCGCCGCAAAGATACCGCCCACTTCTTACCTCTTCTTTCAAAAACAGGCCTTGCCGAATTTGCCCTCATTTTCTTTTGCATGCCGGCAAGTTGCCCTTGATATCCGCCGGATTTATCTCCTAAAAAACTGTAAACCTCATCAAGCGCCACTCTCTTGGCTCCGGAAATATCCATAAAGCCGCCAAAAAGATTGTAAAACCGGGATTTTTTATTCGCCACGGTTTTTTCCAGTTCCCACAAGGAAGTCAGATACGGTAAAGCAGAATAAACAATATCTTTATCGGCATTATATCGAACTTCAAATTTTCCGGATTTATTATCTTTTCGCATATTGCTGGCGTGATGTCCACGCGCGTGAGAAAAATCACCCTTCCATCCAAAGTCCATTCCGGCAAAAACAATATTTTCCATGCCCATTTCAGTCAATAAACGAACCAGGGCGACATTGACTGATCCACCTGTGTCCAGCAGATATCCACGGTTTTTAAAGACCATTGTCCCCAATCCGCCGCGCGTCCATACTGCAGCTTTAGGACCCGGGTAACGCTTGACCACTTCCGGATGAACTTTTGTGGTATAAATAAGAGGAACATCTTTAAGCCAATCATCGTCCAGTTTTTTAAACGGGTTAAGCAATGCTCTGGTAAAATCGATGGCCATGCATAAATCCGGTTTGATACCCAGACGGGCCAGGGCGGGCAATGTCTGCAATCCGGCTGCATACAGGGCATTCACCGGGCGTGAAGCCAATTGCGGACCGAACTTTTCCAACGACGGACCGGCGCCCAGAACCAAAGCATTGCCTCCCTGTAAAGCACCATCTATTTTGTTCAGCACCCCGTCCTTAAAAGCCCGGCTGTAATTCTCCAATTCATTGCCCACAACCGTATCCTGTTTTCGGCGAAGTGTTCCGGTCTGGACTTTATATTTTTGCAAAACATCCCGGCAATTTTTGTTTTGAAGCTCGTACTCAGGTCCCAATTGCATACTGGGCACATCAGCCCAAAAATACACATGACCATGATAGAACTGAACATCCATATATGAAAGCACTCTTTCCTGAGCATTTTTATCCGGCGGGAAAAAAATGATTCTTTTACTATATAACAAATCGCTGTAATCCGTAATCCCAAGGCATAAGGCCAGCATTTCCGGATGAGGATCGGTAACGGCTATTTTATGGCCTTCCTTCGTGACGGATAAGAGCCAATTCAAACCATAGCCCAGGTTGCATCCGCTTATGATTGAAGACCCCTCAATTCCCTGCTTTTGCGGCTTCCATCTGACGTAAAAAGTTTTGGGAGGCATGGATCCCAACAAAGTCTTATTATCTTCAATTGCCAAATCCAACCATCCCCACCGGTTGAAATCAACTCTATTTTCCCATTCATACCATTTATTTTTCCATTCCTTAAACCAGACAACAAAATCCGGGCATGACTCGCCAAGGACCTGTAAATTCTTAGCTAAACAACTGTATACATTCATATCCGCCTCACTATTTTTTGACACTTTTTAGCATTTGAATCAAAGCATGCAAAATACAAACCAGAAAGGCCCTCGGGGCAGCAAATCCCGAAGGCCTTTCTTCTACAGGAGTATGGACACGGACACAGCGAGGTCAATTCTCAGCCGGAACAGGGCTGAATTACACATCAAACCTGTTTATCTCTTAAGATTTATTAACACGCTGAGCATGGTATCGGTCGTGGTTATTGTCTTGGAATTGGCCTGAAAACCTTTTTCCGTGGTAATCATCTTCACGAATTCTGTTGCCAGATCCACATTGGACTGCTCCAGGGAATTGGAAGCAACTGTGCCCAGTCCGCCGGTCCCGGCCAGATTGGTAAGTGCCGGACCGGAAGACCTGGTTTCCGAAAACAGGTTTCCACCTTCACGATTAAGTCCGTATTCGTTATTGAAATTGGCCAGGGTCAGGGCGTAAAGCTCCAGAACCTGCCCGTTGGAATAATTACCGGTAATGACCCCGTCCCGGTCCACGGATATGTTCTCCAGATACCCCGGGCCGTAACCGTCCTGGGACTGAAAAATAGTGGTCGAGCCGGTACTGTAGTTGGTCATGGACTGAGCGCTGCGTTCCGGTCCCTGAAAAGCTATCAGGTTGTCAATATCCGTTCCGATATTGGCCGGATTGCTGCCCGGACCGCCGGACCATCCCGGATCAGAAGTCCCGCTCAGATCTTTATTATTTACGCCGAAATTGATTTCTATGTTTTCGGCATTATCTTCATCTGTAAAATCGGCCTCCGCGTTGCCCAGGAAATTAGGCGTGCATATCGGATAGCCATCCTGCGAAAATTGCGCGGGCTCCCAACTGCCCAGATCATTCGGACTGGAGTCGCTCATCAGGGTATATCCGTTCATATTAGCCAACTCACCGGCGGAATTAAAAGTCAGAGTACCGGTCATCAGCACTCCCTGCTTGGTGTCCGAGGCATCCCAGAATGTGCGGTTATCCTCGCTTGGATCCACGGTTACCATATATTCCCAATACTGGTTTCCACCCGTTCCGCTTATGTTTTCATTCACCGGATCAAAATAAGTGGTCATATTATGTGATGTACCGTTTTCGTCATATACCTTTATAGTACTCTGGTACGCATATAGACTATCTCCAAGCGGAGTTTCTTCGGTCGCGTCCCAAGTTCCGAACATGGAGAAAAAAGGATCGGATGCGTTGGTGCTATTGTCCGCGCTAGCTGAATCTAGATTGGCTATCAGGTCTACATGTGAAGTCTCTTCCGGTGGAGACTGAAAATTTTCCAGACGAATATCTTCAGGCACCCCGGATATTTGAATAGAATCATTATTGGCAGCAGCGCTTTCCCCCGTGGCCGCGGCACTGGCATTCTCCTGCAGTACCTCCCAACCTTGAACACGGTAGCCGTGCGGATCAACAAGATATCCCTCCTCATCAAAACGAAAATTACCGGCCCGGGTATAATAATTGATCTCCTCGCCCGGGGGAGAAACCTCAAAAAATCCCTCACCGCCTATAGCCAGATCTGTGGATTCCGAAGTGGTTTCCAAGGAACCCTGTGCAAAGTCGGCCATTACCGTTCCAACCTGGACTCCGCGTCCGACCTGACCCACCCCGGCGGCGGTGGTAATTTCCTGGCTCAGGGCATCCTCGAATTGCATTCTGGACCCTTTAAACCCCACTGTACTGACATTTGAAATATTATTGCCGACAACCGCCATAGCCTCGCCGTGACCCTTAAGGCCGCTTGTTCCCGCGTAAAGTGCTGCTGAAAGTCCCATAATTTCCTCCTGTATCTATCCGTCCGATTCCTCGGATAATTCTGAATCTCCACCAGTTGCCGGGGCAACGACTTCCTTGACCTCGGCAAGATCAATAACCCGCCCTCCGTTAAGCACCAGAGAAGCAACTCCATTATTCTTTTGGATACCGACCACCTCTCCGGCAACTTGTTTGTCGACCATCACTGACTTGTCTCTTGAATCAAGCGCGCCGAAGGTAATCGTATATTCTCCATTGGGAGCGTTCGAGCCAGTAAAATCCTTACCATCCCAGGTATAGGTGTAATCCCCGGGCTGAAACGGCCCCAGATCAACTGATTGAACGACATTTCCATGCGAATCGAGGACATTAACATAGGTACTGGCTGTTTCCTTATCCAAAGAAAAATGCACCGGAGATACCTGATTATTTTGTTTGGAAATAGTATCTCCCTTAGCCAGCACTTCCTTGCCGATATAACTGACCGCTCCGAGCATTTCGTCCTGGACCGCGTTATTGTTGAGACTGTCCACTCCGGAAGAAATATTGGTCAATTGCTCCAGACTGGAAAACTGTGCCAGTTGGGCTACAAATTCCTTGTCATCCATCGGATTCAAGGGGTCCTGATGTTGAAGCTGGGTTGTCAACAGTTCCAAAAACTGCTGCTTGCCCAAATTCGAGGAATCGCCTGTCGCCTTTTCTTTTTCGGCCAATTCCCGCTCATAAGCCCCTAATATGCTGTCCATTGATCCTGCTTGCATTTTACACCTCACTTGCTAGGCAAACATATCCAGTCCTGACTGGGAAATATTTTCTCCATACTTTATCATATGCAGTTCCCGGACCATATCTTCGCCGTCTTCTTCCATATTGCGCAACATTCCCATTCGCCCGCCCTTGCGCAGTCTTTCCCGGGCCTCATTATGCTGTTCAGCTCCCTGCCAACTGCCATCACGCAAATGAGGATCTTCCTGCAGCTGCGTTTGAACTTCCATACGACTGACCTTAAGCCCCTGCTGTTCCAGATTCGCTTTGAGCTGGTTCATATTCTCCTGGACAATATTCGTCACTTCATGACTGGTTGTTCTTATCATCGCCTGAACTTCATTATGCTTAACATGCAGCACCAGGGATACAGCTCCTAATTGCGGCGGAGTTAATTGGAGAGTCATTTGCGACCGACCCTGTCCCATATTTTTAAACATGCCCTGCTGTATCTGGTCCATAACCCGACTGGCAGGAACCCGTTTCCCGGTGGATGGATTCTTGATCTGTCTGGACTCGATCAAATCGTTTAAATTCGTGCTCTGAAAAAAAGCCTGCTTACTTGTTTTCTTCTCATTCCCATTGCTATCATCCGACGAGTTCAATTTGCCTAAAAAATCCTTCCAGCTTTTTGCATTTTCCCTGGATTCATTGTCCTGTTTACTGTTTGCAGAATCCTGATTAGTCGCGGAAGTTTTTGCGGATGCATCCTTTCCAGCTTGAATATTGGTTTGACCCTTTTCCTGGCCATTTTTGCTTTCATTCTCATTCTGTAAAAACTTCTCGCTCTTGGTTTGTTTACTCGCATGCTCGGAATCAGAAGCAAACTTCTGTTCAGA
>JBNJHA010000006.1:0-49103 GCA_051748085.1 Thermodesulfobacteriota bacterium | reverse complement strand
CGATCGGCCATGGCCTTATAATAGCGTTTCTTATCCTCTATATTTTCAAAATCTTCACCGTTTCTTTTAGCTTTCATAGCCATCTTTAAGGCAAGAACCAGAGCTGAATTTTTATCCTTGCCTTCACTATTGGCCAGCTTATCCAGCATTTCCCCGGCAGTAATCTTACCTTGCTTTAAGTCCTGTAAATCTTTTAAGAAAGAAGATTCTGAACTCTTAAAGGCTTCCTGCTTTAAACTGGTCAAAATATGCCTTAACTGTTCCTTATTTAACTTGCTTTCTTTACCGTAGGGGAATTCAAACTCGGAATCCTTAAGTCCAAAGGCCCGAATCAGTGACTGAAAGTCCTTTTCCGATACTGACACCAATTTATCCTTCGGCATATTCTGCAATTTGTCAGCTATTTGAACGAAAACCTTGTCCAGATCGCCGGAAAGTAAATCGTCCAGCATCTTTTTGCTCTGATCGGCGGTAAAACCGAGTTCACGCAAAAAAGACTGAATCCTTTCCGCGTCTCCGGCAGCCAACTCTATTTTCCCGTTGCCGTCCCCGAAAGACTCAATTTTACTTAAAAGTTGCTTCCAGGATAATTCCCCTTTCTCTATACTTTCCTCAAGTTCATCAATTTTATCCTTGGACAAACCCTGCTCATGCAAAGCATCCTTTAAAGCGGCAAAATCTTCCCGGGTGACGGTTTCATCCAGGAAATCACTATTTTTAAATTCCGCATTGTCTTTTTTTCCTGTGCGATCCACCCCTCGCTCAACATCAGATAAGACTTTACGGGTGCTGGATACAGCTTGACGCGCATCACTAAAGTCATAGGATCCGGATCTTACTGATAAATCCTGAGCCACTTCCATTATACCCGCGAATCCACATTCGCCCGGCCCCCCACCAGTGTCCGCGCTTCTTTCCCTGGAGAAAGAAGAAAAAACATCGATTTGATTATCTACCGGCAAAAATTGCATAGTTGGCCTCCTTAGCCGGATATATTACAAAAGACATTCCAAAGGATGCCGTTTCAAATTCTTCGACAAAGGATTTATTATTTTAACGTGCCAAAATTATTCCGCCTGCCCCTGAAAATGACGCAACTGCAAAAAATCGAAGACTGGAGTTAAACACACAGTTAAAATTTTGCAACTCTTTGATTTCACTTAAAACCTTCAACTTAAAACTTAACACTGCCTGCAAAAATTTATTTTTTGCAGGCGTACCTGTAAATGGACCTCTTCGGATAATATAATTCCGGGCCTTGCCAACTTCATAATCATGTACTATATATTATATTGTAACGGGGGCGCCATGGTTTCGACGGGGATGGTTGAAGCCAAAGCAGCAGGCCGAGGTACCGCGTGGACCTCGATAAAAACGCGGATCGCACACAAGTGCCAACGATTACGATTACGCCCTGGCTGCATAAATTTGCCAGCGTCTTTTCAACTCATGCCTGATAAGTTGAAAAAGGCGACGACACCTTCAGGCTGGTCGAGATGTCCTTTCCGGTGACATTAAGACGAGAACCATAACCGGAATTAGTCCCGACAACTTCTGTTCCGGAGAGTATGGCGGGATGAAACATTATCCGGAACTAAGCCTGTAGAAACTTTGAGTGGATAATTCTCGGACGCGGGTTCGATTCCCGCCGCCTCCACCAATAACCAATTTTAAGTAATTCAACATAACGCACTAAAAAGCCCCGAGGAAAATATTATCCTCGGGGCTTTTTAGTTTATGGCAAGTCCAGTAAAATCCAATCCGGACTACTGAAGAAGGATAAAAACAAAGTCACTATGCACTACTTTAAAAAATCCACCTACCTTTTGCCCGCCATAGACTGGGTAATCCTGTCCAGAACCATGGCGATAAGCACGATTCCCAATCCTCCAATAACCGCTAAGCCGACCCGCATACTGTTCACGCCTTCAAAAACAAGAACCCCCAAGCCTCCGGCCCCGATAAGCGAGGCAATTACCACCATCGCCAAAGAGAGCATTATAGTCTGGTTCAATCCGGCCATAATAGTCTGTTTAGCCAAAGGTAATTGAATGCGGAGCAAAATCTGTTTTCTCGTTGCTCCACAGGCGAGTCCGGCCTCGATTAATTCCGGATGCACCTGGCGTATTCCGAGATTAGTAAGTTTTATAGTCGGAGGGATGGCAAAAACGATTGTCGCAATTACTCCAGCCACGGTTCCTATGCTGAAAAGCATCACAACTGGAACAAGATAGACGAATGCGGGAGTGCTTTGCATGCAATCCAAAACCGGACGAATATATTCGGCCAGTTTATCATTCTGGGAAAGTAGAATTCCCAATGGGATTCCAACCACCACACAAAACACCAACGAGGACAAAATCATGGACAGGGTAATCATAGATTCATCCCAAACCCCGGTATACCCGAGCAAAAAAAGGGAAATCAGAGTGAACAACGCCACACCGCGTGAGGCATATCTCCAAGCTATGGCCACCATGCTGGCAATGATTAACAGAGGATGCACCCAGAGCAGAAAATTCCTTATGGCCGTAAGCACCTGGTCTATTGGCCATTTAATACCTTGGAAAACGAAACGATAATTGGTTACCAGCCAATCAACTCCTGTTTCCACCCAGTCCTCTAAGGGAAGGGTAAACCATCCGAATATATCCAACATCTTTTTTTCCTCCCAACTCTTTGAATTTTAAAAATTTATCTTGCTAAGCCGTTTTGAGGGATCAAATTAAAGCCGAAAGGCAACTATTCACCTGCAGTCGAACAAGCATATTGGACTGTTGCCTGCGCGATGTAGTCCGCAATTAAGTTTTTCTAAAAAATACTTTTAAATCTATTAAAACGACCCGCTTAGAAAAATATACTTACGCGTCGGATTTAACCAAGGTTTTCAAAAATCGACGCCGGGATATGGCTCCCTGATAAATGCTGTTCTTATCTACTACCGGAGCCGGATATTCGGAATTTGTAATCTTTTCCAGGACATCCTGCAGATATTCATCGCAGCCGACCGGTGAAACATTATCTATATACGCATCTTCAAGAACCCCGCCGCGCTCGACCACCTCTTTGAGCTTGGCGGCTGAAACCATTCCTTGGTACTGTCTTTTTGAATTCAAAATATAACCTACATTGGCGTCACTATGATATAATTGCTCAAGTGCGGTCCTCGGACCTACTCCTTTATGATTGATTACAGTCTCGTAGCTGTTGCTGGCTATCTCCTTGGCAGTAAAAACCATGGTCGGATCCACCCCTCGAAAAAAAGAACGAACATAATCATTGGCCGGATTCTTCAAAATATCCTCCGGAGTCCCTATTTGCACTATCTGTCCGCCATCCATAATGGCAATCCGATCGCCAATACGTATCGCCTCATCCAGGTCATGCGAAATAAAAATAATTGTCCGGGGGCTTTCCGCCTGAATACGCAACAATTCATCCTGCATCTGGGAACGAATCAACGGATCAAGCGCGGAAAACGCTTCGTCCATAAGCATTATATCCGGATCAGTGGCCAGGCCCCGGGCCAGTCCGACCCTCTGCTGCATGCCGCCTGAAAGTTCAGATGGATAACTGTCGACATTCGATTGCAGTCCAACCATCTCCAGAACTTCTCTGGCCCTTTTCTCCTGTTCACTTGCCGGACACCCGGCCATGGCCAGGCCCAAAGATGCATTTTGAGCTACAGTTAAATGCGGCAGCAAGGCAAAAGACTGAAAAACCATGCTCATATAATCGCGTCTGAGTTGGACCAATTCCTCATTATTCATTTTGCTGATATCAATTCCCTCAATGAGTACCCTGCCGCTTGTTGGATCTATCAAACGGTTTAGCATACGAACCAAAGTGGACTTACCCGATCCGGACAAACCCATGACAACAAATATTTCATCCCCATGCACCTCGAAACAGGCATTCTGAACCCCGATGGTCAAACCTGTTTCCTTAAAAATCTCCTGCTTGTTAACTCCCTTCTGTACAAGGTCATAAGCCTCGTCTTTGTTGCCTGGGCCAAATATTTTATACAAATTTTCCAATTTAACCCTGGCAACATCAGTATTACTATCCATAACAGCTCCTAAAAATATACTTTTTACAAAAAACACTATAGATTTTTAGAAAACGATACATACATAATTTATTAAAATTTTATCTATATGCAACTTTAAATTACTACAAAAGACTATTTTAATACTGTCTACTAAAAACGAATTAAAGCAAGAAATCAGAGATCAAAAAACTTGTCAAGTCCAGCAAAAGTCTAAGTTGATCAATTAATATGCATATTTGATATAGCATATATAAAAACAACTCTAAAATAATTTATTTTTTTACATCATGACAATAAAATAAATATTGTATCAATTTAAATTTGTAATATAAGATGAGTCTCAATAAAATTATAAATAATTAAGTGTAGAAATAAAAAAAATCGCTATAAATAGATCGATAATTATAAAATTTAAATATTATAATTATTTGTTATAAACATTGAGACACTCAACAATCATAGCAGATAACCAGTCAAATCAAATACACATACACACTAAAAATTTTAAAGAATATTTTGCTCTTTAAAATAGGCTTTGTGGCCTTGCAATTAACCCCCTTCAAACCTATCCGGCTATAAAAGAAAAAAAACAAACTTGGCCCGCCATGCCGCAAGCACAAAAAAATATTATAAATTAAGGATGTTATACCATAAAAACACCCCCAACTTTTAGCCCCCAAACACTTTCCCGCTCTAGATCTAAAAATTCATCGCCGACAACCGCTTCAACATAAACTCCTGAAAAAGATAGAAATCATCGGCATTCCATATATTGCGTTTCTTGCAATCAAACAAGACAAGATTACTGAAAACTAAAAAGACAATAAGCGTATTTTTGGGGCCCCTCATTCTCGGAAAAAAAAATATTACAAAAAAAAATTCTTTTAACGGCCATAATATATTTTTAAGAAAAACAATATGGTTAGCCTAAATTCGAAAAGTACACAGCTACTCTGCCAGCTTTGTAGTCAATACAAACTTAATGCATATACTGAGCTAAAAAGTTAAGCAGATAATTTTAAATGCGCAATAACCCAAAAAAATATACCATAAAATACATTTATTAATGCATAAAAAAACAAAAAATCATATAATATAATATAAATTTATAAGAAATATTATTTTTATATTATTTATTTTCAACATTAACTTTATAAAATAAACTTTATATAACTTCATTTCATAAAATTAATTACATTAAATACAAAAAATATATCATTAGATGATATCTATGATACTAAAAATTCGCCTATACAATGCTATTTATTTAATTAAAAAGCATTGGTTGACAATAAAAAAAAATACGCTAGGGTTCATCAATCAAGACGAATCTTGCAGTGATTGCCGAATTTTATTCCCCTTACATATTACTAAATAATCAATATTAGATCACACAACAATCTTCTGTTGATTATATATTAGCATAAACTTAAATTAAATATTCTTAATATTGTTAAAAATTAAAAATGTTTCGGAGAATTTGCAAATGCGCATAGCTGAAAGGGTAAAAAATAAAAAACCAACTCTATCCCTGGAATTTTTTCCTCCCAAGGAAGGGAAAAAATTGGACAAATTCTGGTCTAACGCGGAAGAACTGGACGCTGTTGATCCTGACTTTGTCTCCATTACCTGCGGCGCGGGCGGTTCAACCCAGGGAAACACCCTGCCCGTGGCAAACAAACTGAAAAATGATCTGAATTTTGAAGTTATGGTCCATCAGACCTGTGTTAATTCTACTAAAGACGATCTTTACAATTTCCTTGATGACATTGCGCAATCCGGCATTGAAAATATTCTCGCTTTGCGTGGAGACGAACCAAAGGAATCCAGTATGCATGCCGACAATAAAGATTTTGAGTATGCATCCGAATTGGTAAATTTTCTTAAAACTCAAAATCCCGATCTAAGCGTGGCTGCTGCCGCATACCCCGGAGCCCATCCGGAATCAAAAAGCATCGATGATGATTTTTATTGGCTGAAACACAAGGTGGAGCAAGGTGCTGAATTTCTTCACACCCAATTCTTTTTTGATAACCGGCAATATTTTGATTTTGTAGACAGACTTAATGGCATTGGAATTGACTGTCCCGTTATTCCAGGCGTTTTGCCTATATTCAGCTTCAATTCTCTGCGATTCATTCTGTCCGTTTCCGGAACGATGATTCCCGGCTCCCTGTATTTGAATATTGAAAAAATAATGCAAGATCAGGGTCCGGAGGCCGTCCTTGAATTCGGAATTGAATTCGCGAGCAAACAAATTACCGATTTGCTGGAAAAGGGTGCTCCCGGCATCCATTTATATACATTGAACCGTGCACAACCCTGCCTGCAAATAATTAGCAACTGCCCGTTTTAACCCATCCTGAACCACACCGTCTGGGCATATACAGCTTCAAGGCTGGCCCGGCAGGGACAAATTTAAACTAATACCCTTGGGAATTTCGATCACTAAGGGGAAAATGGAGGTTTTGTATTATGATTATGAACAATGGCAAATATGTTTTCACATCCGAATCCGTGACCGAAGGCCATCCGGACAAGGTAGCGGATGCCATTTCCGATGCTGTTTTGGACTGCATTATAGACCAGGATCCACACGCACGCGTGGCCTGCGAAACGCTGACCACAACCGGCATGGTTTTTCTCGGTGGAGAAATCGGCACGGAAGCCTATGCCGATCTCCCGGATATTACCCGGAACACACTTAAGGACATTGGATATTCGCATTCGGACATGGGCTTTGACTGGGAAACCTGCTCGGTGATCTCCAGTATAGACAAACAGTCACCGGACATTGCTCAAGGCGTGAACCGCAAAAAACCGGAAGAACAAGGCGCGGGAGATCAGGGCATGATGTTCGGTTTCGCGTGCCAGGAAACGGACAAATTAATGCCCGCTCCCGTTTATTGGGCGCATAAATTAAGCCGCAGGCTTACCTATGTCCGTAAAAACGGAATTCTGGACTTTCTGCGGCCCGATGGAAAAACTCAGGTGGCAGTCAAATACGAAGGCGACCGCCCAGTAGGCATAGAAAACATCGTTGTCTCTTCTCAGCACAGCGATAAAATTTCCTATTCGGATCTTCAGGAAGCGATACGCGAAGAAGTAGTTGATAAAACAATTCCTGAAAGTTTTATGGACAAAAAGTCCACCGTGTTCATCAATCCCACCGGCCGTTTCGTGATAGGCGGACCAATGGGTGACTGCGGACTGACCGGCAGAAAAATAATCCAGGACACATACGGCGGGCAAGGCGCCCACGGCGGGGGAGCATTTTCCGGAAAAGATCCGTCAAAGGTTGATCGCTCCGGAGCATACATGGCCAGATACATTGCCAAAAATGTTGTCGCTTCCGAACTGGCCGAGCGTTGCGAGGTACAAATCGCCTATGCCATCGGAGTTGCCGACCCGGTTTCTGTCGTTGTTTCCTCCCGCGGAACCGGTGCAGTGGATGACGAGACCCTGACCAAGGCGGTCAGGGAAGTATTTGATATGCGGCCCTATTATATAATCAAAAAGCTCAATCTGCTTCGGCCCATTTACAGACAAACCACCAATTATGGGCATTTCGGCAGAGAGCACCCTGAATTTGGCTGGGAAAAAACAGATGCGACTGACGATCTTAGAACCGCCTGCAAAGTATAACCAAACGGATAAAAATTATGGAAACGATTATATCAGGTTCTCTGGCTCTGGATCGAATCATGGATTTTCCGGGCAAATTTTCCGACCATATCCTTCCAGACAAAATACATATGCTGAATGTCTGCTTCATGGTCAATGGATTGGAAGAAAAATTCGGGGGCACGGCCGGCAACATCGCTTACAATCTGGGGCTGCTGGACGAGAAACCGACAATCATCGGCACAGCGGGCAAGGACTTTGGCGAATATAAAAAATGGCTGGAACAAAATGGCATCCCCACGCAGGGAATAAGAATGTTGTCGGACGTGCCGACGGCAAGCGCCTATATTACAACCGATCAAGACGACAACCAGATAATCGGTTTCAATCCCGGCGCTATGGGCCATGCCTGCAAACAAAAAATTAACGGGGCGGCCGGGGACGACAGTTTGGCCATTGTTTCGCCGGGCAATCTCGAGGACATGCAAAAATATCCGCAAGTATTCCGGGAGAAAAACATTCCGTTCATCTGCGATCCCGGCCAGTCAATCGCGGCTCTCAGCGGCCAACAACTGCGCGAAATGATGCGCGGATCACTTATATTAGTCTGCAATGACTACGAACTTGAACAGGTCAGCCAAAAAACAGGTCTTGGCTCTGATGAAATGCTTAAATTAACAAAAAATATAATTGTAACTCTCGGAGACCGGGGGGCAAAAATCATTACCGAAACTGATGAATATTCCGTGCCGGCCGTCAATGTATCCAGCGCACCTGACCCTACAGGTGCCGGAGACGCTTTCAGGGCCGGGATAATAAAAGGCCTGATCCAAAAAAAATCGCTTCTGGACGCGGCAAAAATTGGAGCAGCCTGCGCCAGTTTCTGTGTAGAGCAATACGGAACACAGATTCATTCATTCACTGCTGCAGAATTTGAACAACGTCTGCAAACCATAAATTAACATCTCAAACCGGGAAAAATAGTTTCAAATTGCGTAACTATTCACCAAACTGATAATTTACCGATTTTTTTTGCGGGCCCGGTGGGGATCAGAAAACCACAGGTCAAAAGCTTAAAAATCAAAAAATGCGGTGAACAAATACCAAATTGCAAACTATGTAACTTTAACAAACCCGAGGAGGTAAGTATGTCGGTTCAAAAACAGGATTTTGGGACAAATCCAATCAAGGTCCGGGAAACCGGACATTATCAGCATGAATACATAAAGCCGTTCGTGGAAAAATGGGATGAGTTGATTGACTGGGAATCCCGGGCCGAAAATGAAGGCGACTTCTATATTCGGGAACTCAAAAAGCGTGGTGCGAAAAGAGTCCTTGATGTGGCCACAGGTACCGGATTTCACTCCGTTCGCCTATTGAAGGCCGGTTTTGAAGTTGTCAGCGCGGACGGAAATCCGGAAATGCTGACTCAGGCTTTTAATAACGCCCGGGATCATGGTGAAATATTACGCACTGTCCAGGCTGACTGGAGAATCCTGAACAGGGATATTCACAGTGAGTTTGACGCGGTCATCTGCTTGGGCAATTCATTCACCCACCTTTTTAATGAAAAAGACCGCAGGAAAGCTCTGGCCGAATTCTATGCGACCCTGCGCCATGACGGAGTTCTTATTCTGGATCAGCGCAACTATGATTCCATGCTCGATCACGGATTCACCTGCAAACACAAATATTATTACTGCGGCGATGCCGTTTCAGCCGAACCGGATCATCTGGATGAGGGATTGGCCCGCTTCAAATATGTCTTTCATAACGACAATTCCGAATATTTTCTAAATATGTTCCCGCTGCGTAAAAAACATCTGCAGGATCTTATGCATGGAGTAGGTTTTCAATCAATTGAAACCTTTGGTGATTTCAAAGAAACATATCGGGAAAACGATCCTGATTATTTTATTCATGTTGCTGAAAAAAAATACATCTCCAAAGAGGAGGATATATAAGGATGCAAACATACACGGAACCGGTGCAAACCGCCAGAAACTATTACAACAGCGATGATGCCGACACTTTTTATTATAAAGTATGGGGCGGAGAAGATATTCATATAGGCTTGTATCAATCCCGCAAGGATTCGATATTCAATGCCAGCCGAAAAACTGTCGCCGAAATGGCCGACACTTCCAATAACCTTTGCTCGGATTGTACCGTACTGGATATTGGCTCCGGATTTGGAGGCGCAGCGCGTTATCTGGCCAAAACTTTCGGGTGCAAGGTCTGTTGCCTGAATCTGAGTGAAAAGGAAAACCAGAGAAACAGGGAAATGAACAAGGAACAGAGTCTGGATCATCTTATTGAAGTCAAAGACGGCTCTTTTGAAAAGATCCCCTACCCGGATAACACTTTTAATCTTGTCTGGTCTCAGGACGCTATCCTGCACAGCGGGGATAGATCAGAAGTGATTAGGGAAGTTTCCAGGGTACTTAAAGATCAGGGTGAATTCATTTTTACCGATCCCATGCAAAGCGATGATTGCAACAGTGAGGAATTGCAGCCGATATATAACCGTATTCATCTGGAAAGCATGGGTTCTCCCGGTTTTTACAGAAAAACGGCTCAAAAATGCGGACTGTGTGAAAAATCTTTTCAGGAGCACACGGAGCATTTGATTACACACTACGCGCGTGTACTCGAAGAAACAGAAAGGATGGAAGATAAACTTGTCGAACATGTCTCTCCGCAGTACATAAACAATATGAAAAAAGGACTGCAACATTGGGTTGATGGAGGAAAGGCCAATAATCTTGTCTGGGGTATTTTTGTAATGCAAAAAGAAAATAATAAGTAAGTAATGAAACAGAACATCCTTGAGTATATTAAAAAAGGCAATGTTGTCGTGTTTGACGGAGCAATGGGAACATTGCTCCAAAATCAGGGCCTGGCTCCAGGCGAATCGCCGGAACATTTCGGTCTGAAAAATCCCGAGGCCATTGCCCGAGTGCATTCCAAATATCTGGACGCTGGTGCCAACGCTCTGACCACAAATACTTTCGGAGGCAGCAGATTCAAGCTCGATAAAGACATCAATACCAGAGATTTTAACCGGCATATGGCGGAAATAGCCAGAAAAACTGCCCGCGACAAAGCCTGGGTCGCCGGCACGGTCGGTCCATCGGGAGAGATGCTTGCTCCTTTGGGAGATGCCTTGTTCTCCGTTCTGGTACAGGCCTTTAAAGAACAGATTCAAGGACTGGCCGAAGGCGGGGCGGACCTGATTCTGGCGGAGACTCATTTCGATATCTCCGAAATACGGGCCGTGCTCATTGCCGCGCATGAAGCCTGCTCACTGCCTGTTGCCGTGTCCATGACCTTTGAAAACGGTGTAAGTTTGACCGGAACGGATCCGCTTACTTTTGTGGACACCATGCAAAATATGGGCGCGGACATCATTGGTACCAATTGCAGCGCCGGACCAGCTCAATTCAAGGATGTAATATCGAGTATGCTTAAACGACTGCATGTTCCGCTTCTGGTAGAACCGAACGCCGGACTGCCGGAACTTGAAGATGGTCAAACCGTGTTCAAAATGGGCCCGGAAAAATTTTCCTCTCTGACGGGAGAATTTACAAAAATGGGTGCGTCCCTGCTTGGCGGCTGCTGCGGGACAACACCGGAGCATATTCGTCAACTAAGGAACTTATGTAAAAACACCCGCGTCACCCTTCCCAATCCGGCAGATGCCCCGGATATGGTTTTAACTTCCAGAGGCGCATCTGTCCTTCTTGGTCCCCGGCATCCGACAGCATGCATCGGGGAACGGATAAATCCCACCGGGAAAAAAACTTTGTCGGCCGAACTCCAAAAAGGGGTGCTGAACACCGCCCTGGAACTGGGCACTCAGCAGGTTTTGGCCGGAGCATCTATTCTGGACGTAAACACGGGCGCTCCCATGGTCGAGGAAAAAATCCTCATGCCGCAACTTGTCCGGGAACTTTCCCGACGGCATACAACCCCTCTTTGTCTGGACTCCTCGGATCCGGAGGCAATTGCCGCAGCACTCGAAGAATACCCCGGTTCGGCCCTGATAAACTCCATAAGCGGCGAAGGCGGCAAAATGGAGGAACTCGGTCCACTTTGCCGCAAATACGGAGCAGCCTTCATACTTTTGCCTCTTGAAGGCGGAAATCTGCCGGTAAAATCGACGGACAGAATAAAAATAATCGAAAAACTGCTTTTTCAGGCAAAAAAACTCAAAATACCCAAGCGATTGATTATGGTTGATGTCCTGGCCCTGGCCATCTCATCAAAACCGGAAGCCGCCAGGTCCGGCCTGGAAACAATACATTACTGCCGGGAAAAACTTGGACTATGCACAACTCTTGGGCTCTCAAACATATCGTTTGGGCTTCCGGCCCGAGAACTCCTGAATGCAAACTTCCTGGCCATGGCTGTTTCAGCCGGACTGAACAGCTGTATTGCCAATCCGAATTCACCCGATATCCGGCAGGCAATGGCCGCCTCGGAGGTCCTCATAGGCAGGGATCCGCAGGCCGGAAAATTTATAAATCAATTCTCGCAGTGGAAATCCAGCCAGGGCGGCACGATAAAAAAAGCAAATGAGCAAAGCGAACGGGATGATTCAGGAATCTCAAAATTACAATTGGCGGTGATCAACGGGGATAAAGAACATATCGACGATCTGGTCCAGGAAAAAATTAAAAGCGGCAAGGATCCGTTTCTGATTGTCAACGATGAACTTATCCCGGGAATAATCGAGGTCGGAGCCCGCTATGAACGTAAAGAATTCTTTCTACCCCAGCTTCTTTTGTCGGCGGAAACAATGCAACAGGGATTTACTCAGGTTAAGCCGCTTTTAAAGAACTCGCCCGGGCAAAAAGAAAATAAAAAAATAATAATGGCCACAGTTGAAGGAGACATTCACGATATCGGCAAAAATATTGTCTGCCTTCTTCTACGCAATCATGGTTTTGAAGTCATAGATCTCGGCAAGGATGTTCCTGCGCAAAAAATTATAGCCGAAGCTGAAAAACAAAACGCCATGCTTATCGGGCTGTCCGCCCTTATGACCACGACCATGGTCAAAATGCAGGAAACCATAGATATTCTGCGGGAAAAAGGGTCCAAAATAAAAGTCATGATCGGCGGAGCGGTAATTACCGGGGAATTTGCCAAAAGAATCGGAGCGCATGGTTATTCCACCGATGCCGTGGATGCGGTCAAAACCGCTCAATCATTGGTTGAGTCCGAATAAATAATTTTCGTAACTATTCAGCACACGAAAAAAAATTCACCGGATTTTTTGCATAAACTTGCGACAGGCCGCCCGGTTTTCATATGCACTCTATAAAAGGGGGAAACCGGACCGCGGGTTGTACATAAAGTTAATTTTCCAAACAAATATACATTTCCGGCACAACTTTTTGCTCTCCTCTAAACCAGCGAGTCCGGAGGGGGCAGGCATCACCCTTCAGCGGGCATTAGAAAACCGCCGGCCGAAAGCATAAGGAGCAAAAAATTTGCTGAACAGATACTGATTTTTATCAGCAAACTTTAAAAACTAAAATAAAGGAGAAAAAATGGATCAAGGCAAAAATTACGAAGTAAAGGATATGTCCCTTGCCAGGCAAGGCAAACACAACCTGGACCTGGCCGAGCTCAATATGGGAGCGCTTCTGAAAATAAGAGAACGTTTTTCCAGGGAAAAACCTTTGAAAGGCATCAATGTGGGGCTGGCCCTGCATGTAACAAAAGAGACAGGCATACTGATCAGGACACTTATCGCCGGAGGCGCGGATGTTTCCATTACAGGCTGCAATCCTCTATCCACCCAGGATGACGTGGCTGCAGCCTTGGCTGAAGAAGGCGTGAAAGTCTGGGCTTATAAAGGAGAAAGCGGTGAGGACTACTATCGTTACCTGCACAATGTTATCCAAAGCAAGCCACAAATCACCATCGATGACGGCTGCGACCTGGTTTCCGAAATTCACAAAAGCAATCCTGAACTTATTCCGGATATAATCTGTGGATGTGAAGAAACCACCACCGGCATCATCCGGCTAAAAGCCATGGAAAAAGACAACGCCCTCAAATACCCGATGATCGCTGTAAACGACAATAAAACCAAGCACTTGGTAGACAATTATTACGGCACCGGCCAATCAACACTGGACGGAATTATCCGGGCCAGCAATGTATTAGTCTCCGGGAAAACCTTCGTGGTTGTCGGTTACGGAAGCTGCGGAAAAGGAGTCGCCAAAAGGGCTAGAGGACTCGGCGCGAATGTAATCGTTACCGAAGTGGATAATTTTTGCGCCCTTCAGGCCGCCTATGACGGCTTCCGGGTTATGCGCATGAATGAAGCAGCATCCATCGGAGACATCTTCTGCACTGTCACCGGGAACAAGCATGTGGTCAGTTTCGAGCACATGAAAAAAATGCACAACGGAGCGATAGTCTGCAATTCCGGACACTTCGACAATGAAATCGAACTGGAGACCCTGCGGGAAAAAGCCGGAGAAGGTAAAAGAATCCGACCGTTCATGGATGAATACAAAATCGACGGCAAAAAAATATTCATCCTCGGCGAAGGCCGTCTGGTGAATCTTGCCGCGGCTGAGGGTCATCCGAGCGAAGTTATGTCCACTTCATTCTGCGGTCAGGCCATGGCCTGCGAATATGGAGCAAAAAACAAGGGCAGGTTGCCGGCCAAGGTATTTCAGCTTCCGGAGGAAATCGACGACGAAATCGCCGGAATTCAGCTTGAAGCCATGGGGCTCGGCATTGATGAATTGACCGCGGAGCAGATCGAATATCTCAATTCCTGGGAAGAAGGGACATGATTCAGCAACCCCATTATGTTTAAAAATTAAAAATAGCATTTATTAAACCTTAACCACAGGAGTGTACTTATGCAGACAGCATGCAAATCATTGTTCATTATATTGTTCAGTGCCATTCTTATTCTGCCCATGGCCGGCAAAATCCAGGCCGAAGATTTTGAATGCGGATTCATGAACCAGGAATTCAGCACCTTTCCCGGAGACGGAATAACGTTAAAGCCGGGACGCTGCTCGTGGACCTCCGGGTTTATCCTTGAGGCCATTTACAGTCGTGCTCTAGAACATTTGGGATACGACATCGAAAAATACAAAGAAGTAAGCAATCCGATTTTTTACCAGACACTGGTTGATGGTGATCTTGACTATTGGGCGAACGGCTGGTTTCCCTTGCAGAACAAACAGCTTCCGAGAAATTTCGACCAGAAAGCAGAAAAAGTGGGCTATGTGGTCAAAAGCGGTGCCCTGCAGGGCTATCTGGCTTCCAAAGATTTGGTGGAAAAATACAACATAAAGAGCCTGGCCGATTTCAAGCGCAAAGAAGTCCGTGAAGCTTTTGACGTAAACGGCGACGGCAAGGCCGACATGGTTGGCTGCCCTCCGGGTTGGGGTTGCGAGCAGGCCATTACTTTTCACATGAAGGAAGCCTATCCGGAAATAGGAAAGAACATCAACGTAATCAAGGCCGCCTATGCCGCGAGCATGGCCGATGCAGTGGCCCGGCAAAAAAACGGCGGTCCGGTCTTCTTCTTTACCTGGACGCCGAATTGGACGGTAAACAAACTCAAACCGGGCAAGGATGTCATGTGGATCAATGTTCCGGAGATAATTCCGAATGAAGCCCAGAAAGAATTGCACAACCCGGAAGAAGCCCTGACCGGGCATAATATCCCCGGTGCGGTTACGGACCCGATCAAATTCGGTTTTGCCGCCAATGATATTCGCGTTGTGGGCAATAAGGAATTCCTGAAAAATAATCCCGCAGCCAAAAAACTGTTTGAGGTTATGAACGTACCTTTTGATGATATTGCCGCGCAGAATGACAAAATGTTTGCCGGCGAAAACAGCCAGGAAGACATTGAAAAGCATGCCACGGAGTGGATAAATGCCCATAAAGAACAATGGATCAAGTGGCAAAAGCAGGCCAGACAGGCAGCTAACTAGTTCTTATCCGGAAATTCAAAAATTTTCGGATTTGGAAGTATCGGGTTTTGGGTTCGGAAATGAGATTTTTTCCTGTTTAACAAGGAAATTGAGTAATCATGAGTGGGCGTATCTTAATACGTGATCGAATAATTACGAAAATTGACGCCGTTAAATTGAAAAAGGGCCATTTCCGGATGGAAACTAACTAAAAACTTGCCCTTAATTCATAAAAAACCCGCCTGAATCCCCCTGGGCGGGTTTTTTATATCTATTCTTGCTTGCACGATCTTAAAAACTAAACAAACAATTCCTGTCCAGCGCATAAAAACACCACATTGAAATGCTTGCTTCCGGGCCGCGTTTACCCTATTCAGCTCTTATGACACAGAAAAATAATACCCAGATTCTGAACAGAAATAAAGGCATTGTCATCGTAAGTCTGGGGGTTTTCGTACTCAGCCTGGATGCCCTGCTTGTTCGAATGTCCGCAACCTCCAATTGGAACATTCTTTTCTGGCGGGGAATATTCATGTTCCTGACCCTAGGCATAATATCCTTTTCCCGAAAAAGAAATTATCGGCCTGTAAACATTAAAATACTGACCGCCGGCGCCATGTCGGCCTTTTTTTTCGGAGTGGGCGGCAGTTGTTTCGTCTCATCTATAATGTTCACCAATGTCGCCAATTCCGTGGTTATAATCAGCAGTGCCCCCCTTTTTGCGGCAATATTCACCAGGTTATTTCGGATCGACAAAATCAGCAGCCGAACCTGGATAGCTATCCTATGCGCTCTTACCGGAGTTGCTCTGGTTTTTTCAGGCTCTCTTGGAAGCGGCGGTCTTACGGGAGATCTCATTGCCGTTGCTACCGCCTGCCTGCTGGGCGCCAATCTTACCCTGCTTAGAAAATTCCCCACTCTGGATCGCATGCTGCTGATAGGCATGGGCGGACTGATCATGTGTCTTTTATCCGCTCCACTGGCCGCTCCATTCAGTCTGGAACCCCGGACATATCTGATACTGGCGATAATGGGTCTTTTGCAGATGCCCCTTGCCCTGGTGCTCATTGCTCAAAGCACAAAATACCTTCCCTCTCCCGAGGTCAGCCTCTTTTTACTTATAGAAACCATACTCGGTCCTGTATGGGTCTGGCTGGTTATAGGAGAAAAAGTCCCGGTTCTGACTTTTTTGGGCGGCAGCATAATCTTATCAAGCATCATCTGGCATTCCTGGCTGGGCATACGCGAAATGCGCAAATTCTATAACAACTCCTGGAGGAAAAGATGAACATAAAAAAGATCTGCGGTCTCTTGACTGCATTGTTTATTTTTTTTGCGGCTCAAACTTCGAACGCGGAACATAAATTGGCCAACAATAAAATCGGCCAAATGATTATGATCGGTTTCCGGGGCACGACTGTCACACCCGATCATCATATCTGGCAGGACATCGAGAAAGGAAAAATCGGCGGAGTAGTGCTCTTTGATTATGACCTTGAAAACAAAAAATACGGCCGAAACATAAAATCTCCCGCGCAATTAAAACAACTGTGCTCAACTCTCCAGGATATCGATGATTCGCTTTTGCTGATAGCTGTTGATCAGGAAGGGGGGAAGGTCAGAAGATTGAAAACAGACACAGGCTTTCCTGAACTGCCGTCCCCGTCTGAGATGGGAAAACGGGATAAAAAATATACATACCAGAAAGGTCGCGAAACAGGCAAAATATTGTCCCGGATGGGCATAAACCTTAATTTCGCTCCGGTCGCCGATGTAAATACAAATCCGGAATGCCCGGTCATCGGCGCCCTCGGTCGCAGCTTCTCCGAGAATCCATGCCAAGTCGTCGAACACTGCCGGGCCTTTATCTCCGGCCTTAATCAATTCGGAGTGGCCGGCTGCCTGAAGCATTTTCCAGGGCACGGATCGAGCCGTAACGATTCCCACCTGGGTCTTACCGATGTCACGCAAACCTGGCAAAAAAAAGAACTTATCCCGTATGAAAAGCTTATTAAATCACAACTGCTGTTCGCCGTGATGACCGGGCACCTTTTCAACGCGAAGCTGGACAAAAAGTATCCGGCCAGCATTTCCCGAAAAACTCTGCATATGCTGCGCCAGGGTCTTGAATGCCAGAGACCGATAATAACCGACGATCTGCAAATGAAGGCGATCACGGACCATTTCGGATTAAAGACGGTCATAGAAAAAGCATTGTCCGCCGGTTCGGACATTTTATTATTTGGAAATAATTTAGAATACGAACCGGACATAGCTTCAAAAGCATTGAAAATAATTAATCAATTACTCGAGGAAGGAAAGATAACCCGGGAACGCCTGGAACAATCAGTACGCAGAATACAGACATTCAAGAAAGAAATAACCAGAGTGAATGAACTAAGCAAATAATTTTGTTTTTTCCCAAACTCGACGACCGGAAAAATTTCCGATAACTCTTTGGCAATAAATCCAAAGTGTTACGAATGTAAACATGGACGGATTCAGCATTGGGATATAAATTAACGTCCCGGGCAATATTCAAGGCCACATTTCAATAAGAAAAATACTTCCGCAAACTCTAAAAAATAAAAATTGCTCCAACCAAGGGGACCAACCGTTTCCGGGGTACCCTGATTCAGGATCGGATTCCGGGAAAACCAAAGCGAGAAGGGGAAAACCATTATTCCGTGGTCTGCAAAAAATATTTCTGATATAATTTTCTGTATCGGGGCAGGCTGTCCTCGTCGATCCAGCGTTCATAGGCTTTCCTGTAGCGCTCTGTCGGCCTTTGCTCCATAAGGACTTTATTTATCCTTGTTATGGTTTTTTTGCCCCATTCTGTTTTCGGACAAGCAACATATCCATACCAAGTATCATACCGCCCTTGATTTTCAGCAAGATGAAATATGCTTATTTTATCCCGGGCATCATTCTGCTCGGCCCAATACATAACCTCCTCAGGCAAAGCCAATGTATAGTCAATCCGGTCGTTGAGCAGCATATTGAAATTATGTTGACTAATACTGTCTTTGGCATAGGACAAAATGTTTTCATTGCTTTCATATTTTTTTAGGAGCGAATCCAGGGCCGCTCCATAGGAACGGTCTTCAGCTATAGCCAGTTTTAAGTTCTTGTTTTTGAGCATCTCTTCAAGGCTCAAGAATTCACGGCCGGCAAATTGCTCGGCTTTATCGGGCTTCATAACCAGAACAACCGGAAAAGTTATGGTATTCGGTATTGAAAAATACATAAATTTTTCCCTTTCCGGATTTTTATAAAAGGCCACATGGCATACGTTTTGGCCTGATTTGAATTCACGGTACATTCTGGCGATATTAGCTTTCTGGGTTTTAAAATGATATCCTTCCAGATTTTCCTCCAATATGTCGGTAATCACATCCTCATAACCCATCCCTTTATAAGGTCCTTCGTGGATGAAACAAGGCTCGAGATCGGATTCAAGCCATATTATCGTCTTTTTATTCGCAATGGCGGAAGAAGCTAAAAAAGTAAACACCAGCAAGAAACACAAGCATCGTCCGCTAAAGCTGTTTTTTAAAAAAAGCATTTGCATACTCGTTGATTTAATAATATTCAAAAGATAATCAAATATATATAAATTCTAAATATTCATTTTTTTAAATTTATGCAACTGAAAAGGTGCAACCCTATGAGCAAGAATTCACAAAATGTGGCCGTATTAGGAGCCAGTCCTAAAACGGAAAGATACTCAAACAAGGCAATCAAAATGCTCCTGGAATATGGGCACGAGGTTATTCCTGTGCATCCGGCGCTGGAATTTATCGAGGATCTGCCGGTAGCAGGAGATCTAGACCAAATCAAAAACAGGGTTGACACTCTGACAGTATATGTTTCCAGCAAAGTATCCTCATCACTTAAAGAAAAAATAATAAGACTTGCCCCTGGTCGAGTAATCTTCAACCCCGGAGCGGAAAACCAGGAACTTAAAAAAAGACTGGAAGAGAATGAGATTAAATGTGAGGAGGCATGCACTCTAGTGCTCCTGCGGACAGGACAATTCTAAAAATTCCGGCTGACAGAAAAAAGGCAACCGGATTTTTTGCATGCATTTGCTGAAAACTGCGGGGCGAAAGTCTCAGCTCGCAAAAATTTTGCTGAACAAATACGTCAAAAACAAAATGTAATGCATTTATGTAGTTGGATCAAAAAAAAGAGGTTAAGCCGTATGACCTAACCCCTTGAAATCTGTGGTCGGGACGGCAGGATTTGAACCTGCGACCCCCTGAACCCCATTCAGGTGCGCTCCCAGACTGCGCTACGTCCCGTTCTATCGAAATTTAGTTTTCCTTTAACCAATTGTCAATAATTTTTCCAAATTTTCCCCGGGGGTAACATAAGCAAATTGGTAACTATTCACTACATTAAAAAGTTCACTGCAAATTACATTTTGATGCAGACTAAAAATTCAACGCGGTTTGGGTGAAAAAGAGATTGTCAACGGGCGAGAATTTAGCAACTGGTTCTTATCCGGAAATTAAAAAATTTCCGGTTTTAAAAATATCGGGTTTTAGGTCTGAAAATGAGATTTTTTCCTGTTTAACAAAGACATTAAGTAATTATGAGCGAGTCTATCTTAATACGTGATCGAATAATTACGGAAATCAACGCCGTTAAACTGGAAAAAGGCCATTCCCGGATGAAAACTAGCTAATCGGACATCATAGGCTGACGGAGATGGTTGGTAATTCGACGCTCAATTTTCTTAAACACGAAAAGCACTCCATAAACCAGAACCAAATAAAGTGCCGACGCAGTTAAGAATATCTCATAGAAAGCAAAATTTTTGGCGGACAGTACGCGGGCAACACCTGTAATATCCATGACTGTAATAATAGAAACCAATGAGGTGGCCTGAAGCAAAAAAATGACCTCATTCGTATAGGCCGGCCAGGCAATCCGGAAAGCTTTGGGCAGAATAATCCTTCTGTACAAGAGAGACTTGGACATGCCGCAAGCCCTACCCGCCTCTATTTCCCCAAAAGGGACCGCCTCTATGCCTCCGCGCAGTATTTCCGCGGTGTAAGCGGCGGTGTTTAAGGTCAAGGTCAATATCGCGCAAAAGTATGCTTCCCGGAAAAACCCCCAAAGCCCGATACTCTGCAGAAACTGAAAAAATTGCCCGCTGCCGTAGTAGACCATAAATATCTGAACCAGCAGCGGAGTGCCGCGAAAATAAAAATTAAAGCAATAAGCGGGATAACTGAGTAATTTATTTCTGGACACACGAAGTAAAGATAAAGGTACCGCCAGGACAAGACCGAACAGAACGCTCAAGGCGGTCAATTGTATGGTCACCCATACTCCGTCTATAAGCTGCGGAAGACTTTTCCATATAATTTCAAACAAAATTTTAAGCCCTCCTGACCCCTCTGTTAGCCCAAGACTCTGCCTTATGCTGAATGATAAGAGAAGCAATCGTGATTATCAAATAAATCAAGGAAGCAATAAAATAAAAAGTAAAAGGTTTTCGCGTGGCCTTGGCCGCGATATCGGCATTGCGCATCAATTCCGGGAGCTGGATCACGGAAACAAGAGCCGTAGCCTTTATCAATACCATCCAGACATTTCCCAGCCCGGGCAAGGCGAAACGCCACATCTGCGGAAGGGTAATACGCCGGAATGCAAGCCCCCTGTTCATTCCCAGAGAGCGGGCGGCCTCAATCTGGCCCTTATCCACGGCCATATACGCCCCTCGAAAAACTTCCGTGGTAAACGCCCCATATATCACGCCGATAGTGCATACTCCGGAAATAAAGGGGTTGAAATTTATACGCACTTCCGAGCCCATGACCGCAAGAAAATCCTGAATAAGAGTTGGCACGCCGTAATAAACAAGTAAAATCAAAACCAGTTCCGGAATCCCTCTAAACACAGTGGTATAAATATTGGCCGCGGCCCGGACATAAGCGGAAGAAACCGATTTTGCCCAAGAACCGAACAGGCCGAAGAAAATTGCCAATGCCATGGAGGTAATGCCCACCAGCAAGGTCAACTGAAAACCCTTTAAAAGGAGATCTCCATAACCGTATAGCATTTTTGCCCATTATCCTCTGAATTTAATGCCTGTAATTGAAGGAATTAACAGGTTTTCTCCAGAAATTCAAAAATTCCCGCATGAAAAGCAGATATAACAAAGCGTCCGGCATGGCCCGGTAAAGACAATGCCGGACGGCCAATTATATCTATGCCTATTCGCCATAAACATCGAAATCGAAATATTTGGCGTTTATCTTCTGATATGTTCCATCGTTGCGAATTTTTGTAATCGCCTTGTTAAACATCTCTTTCAGCCTGTCATCGTCCTTGCGCAAGGCTATGCCAATGCCTTCACCAAACCATTTTTCGTCGATATATCCGGGACCGACAAAAGTATAATCCTCGCCGTAATCTTTATCCAGCAAACTCTCCTGCAGGGGGACGGAATCGGCGCAGACTAGATCAAGTCGGCCCGACACCAGATCCATATTGGCTTCATCCAATGTTGCATAAGAACGAATTTCAACCTGGTCGCCGAATTTTTCCCGGACAAAATTTTCATGGATGGTCGCCCGCTGTACCCCTACTACCTTGCCGTCCAGGCTGTCCTCATCAAAATCGGTAAACGCCCCTTTTTTAGCGACAAATTTAGCGGGCGTCTGATAATACTTATTGGTAAAATCAACTTTTTTCTTACGTTCTTCTGTAATGGACATCGAAGCAATGATCGCATCGTACTTCTTGGCCAAAAGCCCGGGGATCATACCGTCCCAATCCTGCACAACAAATTCGCATTCAACGTCCATGGCGTCGCAAAGCGCTTTGGCCACATCCACGTCAAAGCCCTGTAAATTTCCCTCGGAATCCACATAGTTAAAAGGCGGATAAGCGCCCTCGGTGCCAATCCGCACTTTTTTAATTTCATCAGCCTGAACAGCCCCGACCGTCAAACACATAATCCCGGCGAGGCAAACAAAAAAACGCAACAACTTGATCATGACCAGTTCTCCTTTAAATGTTGAGTTAGACTATAAAAAACGAGCCAGAAATTTCCGGCACTGATCCGAATCTGGATTTTCAAAAACTCTGGAAGGTGGTCCCTGCTCTTCTATACAGCCTTCAAACATGTACACCACCTCAGAGGCCATCTCCTTGGCAAAATCCATTTCGTGCGTGGCAATAATCATTGTACTGCCTTCCTTCGCGAGTTGTCTTAAGACCGCCAGGACTTCGCCGACAAGTTCAGGATCCAGAGCCGAAGTCGGTTCATCAAGAAGCATAACTTCCGGATCCATAGCCAGGGCCCTGGCTATGGCCGCTCTCTGCTCCTGTCCTCCGGACAGATGTGCCGGATAATTTTTCGCTTTGTCCGCTATGCCCACCTTGTCCAGCAGTTCCATGGCCCTTCTTCTGGCTTCCTTTTTAGGTGTTTTCAAAACATGAACCGGCGCTTCCATGACATTTTCCAATATGGTCATATGCGACCAAAGATTAAACTGCTGAAAAACCATGGCCAGTTTGGTCCGGATGCGGTCAACCTGTTTCGTACTCTTGGGAACTGTTTCGCCGTGTTTGTTCTTGGCCAGCTCGATAAGTTCCCCATTTACATATACTCCGCCTTTATCCGGAACTTCGAGCATATTGATGCAGCGCAGAAAAGTACTCTTGCCGGAACCGCTGGAGCCGATCAAGGCAATCACATCGCCTTCATTCGCAGTAACTGAAATCCCTTTCAACACTTCCAGTCCGCCAAAACTCTTATGAATACCGTCGGTAACCAGCGCGGCAGCCGGATCAACATTCATTCTGTTATCTCCCACACTTAACAATAAATTACTAAATTCTATCAATTAACTTATGCTAAATAATTTATCCTGTCAATCACGGCACTTAAATAGTTCTTATCCGGAAATTTAAAAAAAAACCGGATTTAAAAATATCAAGTTTCGGATTCGGAAATGAGATTTTAAGCAGCAAAGTGCGCCGCGTTCCAAAACAAACAATAGACGCCTACAGCAGATCAGGCGTATGCCTGCGCATATAGCAGACAGTTTCAATGCTATAAATTGCTATGCCGGTCCAGATACAGACAAAAGTAATCAAATGAACAAGTGTAAACGGTTCGCCAAAAATGAAAACGCCGAGCAAAAACATGCAGGTCGGGGCCAGGTACTGCAGAATGCCGACTTCCACTAAACGCAATCTTCGAGCGCAAAAAGCAAATAAAAGCAATGGAACAGCCGTAACCGCACCTGCTCCGATCAACAGGGCGTCCACTTCAAACGCCCCGGCGCCTAAAGCGCCCGCACCTGAAAGATGACGCCAGATCAAAAAGACCAGCGCCGGTACGCTCATAAAAAAAGATTCGACACACAAGCCGGGCAACGATTCGACACGGACCAATTTACGAATAAGCCCGTACAAACCGAAAGAAAAGGCCAAAGTCAAAGCTATCCACGGAAATCGACCGTAATTTATAACCAGGTTGGCCACTCCCGCCACAGCCAGAATAATGGCCAGAATCTGGAAACGGCGCAAGCGATCCTGAAAAAAAATAAAACCCAGGAATACATTGACCAGAGGATTTATATAATAGCCCATGCTCGCTTCCAGGACAAAACCGGCGTTTACTCCCCAGATATACGTCAGCCAGTTTACGGCCAGAAGACTGCTACTGCACATAAAGAAAAGAATGTTTTTCCGGGAAGTGAGAGCAGCAAAAACTTCTTTCCAGCGTCTCCACATGGTGAGAACTATTGCGACAAAAACCAGGGACCAGAACATGCGGTGGCACAAAATTTCTGCCGCGGGAACGCTCTTGAGCGCTTTCCAGTAACAGGGCAGAATACCCCAGATAAAAAAAGCCCCCGCTCCAGCAAAAAGTCCGGCCGGGCTGCTCCGGGGCGGCTCGTTAGACATCTTCGACAAGGCACACTTCCTGAGCGATTAAATACTCCCTGACCCTTCCCAGGATGCCTATGAACAACTTTGTGCCGGCATGTACACAGAAGATGTCACTTTTGTCTCCGCATGCCGCGGCAAATTCGGGCCCAATAACCGAAGCCGGACTGCATCCCTTTCCGGCCTTCTCCAATGCGTTGACATATAAATTGAATCTGGACTTGATTATTTCAAAATAATCCAAATTCTTGCCTATCAAAAGCCCCGTACTCCGGGAAAGATTGGTACACACATCTCTTACAGCCTCCCAGTAAGCATTGGACAAAAAATCCCGGACCACATGCTCCTCGATATAATAGGCAAAAGCCCAACCAACGCTTATAATCTTTAATATTTGCAATTCATATTCTACGCTGTCCGGATTGATCGCGCACTCTTCAGGCAATCCGGAGGCAATCAGTTTAATATCTTCTCTTTCCAGCGCATAATTAAAAAGATCCTCGCCCAGAGGAGCCAGGAATTCCTCCCATGTTTCATTCTTTTCTTCACTCATAAAAACCCGCCTGTAAATTTTAAATGGAATTAAAACCGCCTGTAATGAATATTCCTGTTTTTGACCCAATATTCCAGTTTGCGTTTGACGTACTGTCTGATTACGCCGCGCGAGGGCTTGAAGAGAATTAAAAGTCCCATAAAATCGGTAACAAATCCAGGGGTCAAAAGGACGATTCCAGCGACGAGGATAAGCAAGGCATCCAAAATATCATTTTCGGGCATTATGCCCTGATCCATATTCGCACGCACCCGGTACATGGCCTGCGAGCCCTCGGTTCTGGCCAGATAAGCCCCGGCAACTGCGGTCAGGATGACCAGAACTACAGTATACCCCGCTCCAATGATTGAACCGACTTTTATCAATACATATAGTTCAACAAGCGGAACCAGTAAAAAAAGAAGTAATAATTTGCCAAACATAATATCAAACTCTCTCTTTTTTGCGCATTGCAAATTTAGACCAATTTTGAAAATGATAAACATACAGCATGGAAGCCGCCTGAATCACCATGGAAATAAACATGGCCATCCAAATCCCTTCCGCGCCGCGAATAATTACATGCCCGAGCAGGTAAGCCAGCGGAATGCGCACCAGCCAAGCCGACCCTCCCATGACAAGCATTTGATAAATTGTCGCCCCGGCTCCGGTAAGAGCGCCTCCCAAGATCATCGCTGGAAGCAGAAAGGGAATCGCCGCCATATTATATTTCAAATAATTTATCGTCTCCAGTTGAACCTCGCGGTCGGGAGCGATAAAGGCCGCAATCGGTTCTATTACCTGCCACAAAAGTATGGTCACCAGACTGACTAAAATCAATCCGGAAAACATAATTTGATATCCGGCTTTGCGTGCTCCGGCAATATCGCCTTCCCCCAGTTTATGTCCAACAATAATTGACGCCGTGAAATTAAAGGCAAAACCCGGCAAAAACAAAAGGGATTCCACTCTTATTCCAGCGCTCATTCCAGCCAGCGCGACCACGCTGCCGACCGGCAAAGCTGCAGTCAAAGCGTACAGCACAAGATAAGCCGAGTGCCATACAAACTGGTTCAGGCCCGCCGGCCAGGATACTTTAAAAAGATAAGGCCAGGCCCGCTTTATCCACCGCAACGGAGGGAAACTGCATCGCTGCAAAAATCCGGTTCTGCGCAACACCCAAAGATCAAATAACATTCCGCAGGCAACAGAAATAAACGTGCTCCAGGCCAAGCCTTTATACCCGATTGCGGGCATGCCGAACCAGCCCAAACCAAGTCCGAAATCGCCAATCGTGTTGATTACCATGACGACCAGCATGGCGAAAAGCGGACACATAACCTTTTTCTGAGCCCTGAAAAAGGCATTGCAGATGATAAATATATAATAGGCGGGGACGATATAAATGAAGACCTCAAAAAGATACTCTGCGATCGGAAAAATGGATGGGGGGATTTGCAGCAAACGCAAAAAATATTCGCCGAAAACAAGACCGGCCGCGAGAAACACAAAACCAAACAAGACACCGACTTCCAGTCCAAGTCCGATATACCTTTTGGCCCTAAGCATCAGCCCTGCACCGAGCGACTGGCTTATGGAGGCAACGCTTCCGTTTGCCAGGGCCACGGCCACCATGAGAAAAAAGAAAAGGGCATGAGTTATCATGCCCATGCAGGCCTGTACATCTTTTCCCAGCCTCCCGGCAACCCATACATCAACAAAACCGATCAGAAAATGAAAGAGCATCATCAATATCTGAGGCCAGGTAAGCCTCCATATGGACCGTACGGAAGTACCCCGAGCACCGGGGGAAGCCGACGCATCCGGAATCGGAGCCTTGGATGCCGAACGTAGGGGAAAACAGCGGACTTTAGGCATTATCGCCCATCAATTTTTGTATTTCGGACTCCATCAAGCATTGAACATCCAGTGGCTGTCCTTTCTGCGGACATTGTTCCAGGTAAAGCACGTTTTGTGGACAATTGTTTACGCACACCCCGCATCCCATACACTTTTCCTCATGCACGAATGCCACATTATCAACCATTTCAATTGCTTCAAACTGACAATTGCGCAGACACATTCCACACCCCTCGCATCCCTTTTCCCGCGCCCGGCATACATAACCGGACGAAGCAAGCATGGGCACGCCGTTTCTCTGGGCCTGCATCGCCCCGCAACAGCAGGAACAGCAATTACAGATAGCATAAAATCGTCCAAGCATGGCTTCCTTGAAAAAAGCATGATGCACATGTCCGAGTTTATCCTCGGCAGTCAATATGGCCAGGGCTTCGGATGTGGTGATCCATTTGGCCTTCCCCGGATGATGCTCGACAATAAAATTGGCAAACGGTTCTCCGATTATCAGGCATACATCCAGCGGCCGACACGGATTTTCCCGGGAAGCCCGGCATGGACAACGCATAACGGCGATGGCATTAGGATTCTTGAGTACGATATCCCGGGCCGTGGTATATGGGACAACTTTTTCCAAACCCCTGAACTCAATATCCCGGTCCAGGCGCAAAATCTTTTTCGCGTCATCCAGGGGAACGACCTTGCCGTGATAACTATCGGCAAACGATTTTTTCACCGCCGTTTTTTTTTGTTCCGCGTCTTCCTGCCAGAGAGAAAGTCTTCTCCCCAGCCAATTTAAAGATGGTTTTAAAAATTTTGCCATAGGATGCTCGCCTATAGCCATTGAAATATAAAAATACGACCAGCGACCGTAGATATAGGCATGGATTCTTTCCGCCCAGGGAAGCTTCTCTTTTTTGGCTTCGCGCCAGAAAGAAGAGGTTGAGGGCTTGATTAATTCCTTTAGCGGCCAAGGTAAATTCATAATAACACCTGCTTTAAACACAAAAAAATGATAAATTTAAATCCGGAATTTTTGAATTTAGAAATATCGGGTTTCCAGTTCGGAAATGAGATTTTTTCCTGTTTACCAAGGAAATTGAGTAATTATGAACGAGCGTATCTTAATACGTGATCGAATAATTACGAAAATTAACAAAGTTAAACAGGAAAAGGGCCCTTTCCGGGTGGAAACCAGCTAACGCAAAGCAATCGCCCAAGCCCAGATAAAAATCAAAAAAGTGGCCGTGCCCAAAAATGCGGATATAACTTTTGAAGGGGGCAAGGGCAAGGATTGAAAACGCAAGATCGCTCCGATTCCTATGCCGGATAAAAGGCCCCAGAAATGAGCGCCCAAATCCGTGTTTTCACCGCCTGCTCCGAGCAGGGCAAGCAATGCCAGAGCCATAACCACGGCATCAAGAAAATTTTTAATCTTCCGTTTGCGCTGGAAAATCGTAACCATTATCCCGGCCGCGGCAAATACCGCGGTTGAAAACCCGATACTCACAAACCCGGGGCCGCGCACAAAGGCGTTTATCATATTACCCAGCCACCCGGAAAAAATAATGGAAGCCCAGCCCAGTCCGAACCCCAAACGGGAACAGACAAGAACAACGAACGGAGCCCCGAACAGCACATTGCCCATAACGTGCGCCGGATCAGCATGCAGAGTAAGCGAAGTAATGCCCAGCCACCATTGCCCGGAAACAATGCCCGCGGAATCTCCCGCTCCGCTTTGCGTCCAATGTATTTCCCGAAGAGCGGAAATATCCGTTCCGGAATGCACAAAACTGAAGAACAAAAGCAACGCGCCCAGAACCAGAAAATTCTCTGTCCAGGGTAGGGGAACCTCTTCTAAACGCGCTTCTTCCAGCTCAACGGCATTTTCCCGTTCATAAGCCAGAATATTTTCATATGCCCGTTCAGCGCTGTAGCTGCTCACCCGGAGTTCGCCTTCAAGGATCAGATACGGAATGCCGATTGCCTCCAAAACCAAAGCCCATTCGCGATTTTTGCCCTCGGGATTAAAGCCGGATTCATGCATCATTTCAGTCACATTCAACATTTTTAAAATATCAAGCTTTTCCATCTCAATCCGAAATTAAAACTCGGGACATTTTGCGATTTTTATGACTGGGCCTGTTTGCATCTTTCAAGAAAATAATCAGGTTGTAAACTGTGGACTTTGCCCCCCGCCGGCAAAATTTTGCCCGTAAAACAGCCCCCGGCCTGAAACCGGGAAATAAAAAAGGAGTCCCCTGCTCATTTGTCAATTAAAACAAAAAATATTAAGGAAGGCCAGTTTAGGCTGAGAAAGCAATCTGTTTCATTCCGGGTGCGTAATGTGCCCGGAACATCTCTTCTCCGCCAAAGCGCATATTCAAGCATAAACAAAAGGACCCTTGATGCCCAAAATACTTGTGACCGGCGGAGCCGGATACATCGGCTCACATACTGTTCTAGCGCTAAACAACGCTGGATATAAAGTACTCGTCTACGACAATCTGTCCACCGGCAGCAGGGAAGCCGTTCTTCCCCCGGCCCGCCTGGAAACCGGAGACTTGCGGGACGAGGAAAAGCTGAACCGGATCATGCGCCGGGAAAAATTTGATGCTGTAATACATTTCGCCGCCAGCATAGTAGTCCCGGAATCCGTATCCCATCCTCTCAAATATTATCTGAACAACACATCGAACACCATGGTTCTGGTCAATCTGGCGCAAAAGAATAGAATTCCAAATTTTGTTTTTTCTTCGACCGCCGCGGTGTATGGCATGCCGGAACACATCCCGGTAAACGAAACAGCGCCTTTAGCCCCGATCAACCCCTATGGACGAAGCAAGGTCATGAGTGAATGGATCATACAGGACACGCAACAAGCACATGAGAACTTCAAATATGTTATTCTCAGATATTTCAATGTAGCCGGTGCCGATCCCCTGGGCAGAATCGGTCAGCGGACGCCGAACGCCACCCATTTAATAAAAGTCGCCTGCCAGGCTGCTCTGGGCATAAAAGACTGCCTGCCCGTCTACGGTACCGACTATCCGACCCCGGACGGCACCGGTATCCGCGACTATATCCATGTTGCCGATTTGGCCGATGTGCATGTCAAGGCCCTTGAATATCTCCAGCAGGGGCATAAACCGGAGATTTTCAATTGCGGCTACGGACATGGATATTCGGTACGGGAGATAATACAGACGGTAAAAAAAGTATCCGGAGTCGACTTTAAGGTGTGCGAAAAAGGCCGGAGAGCCGGTGATCCAGCCAGCCTCGTGGCCGATCCGGGATTGCTCAATTCAAAAATCAACTGGCATCCATGCCATGACCAGCTTGAAACCATTGTTAAAAATGCCTTTAACTGGGAGCGAAAGATATCATAATTGCAATGCCTTCATCTTGCTGAACAGATATCCGAATCCGAAAACAACTGCCTTCTTGACTTCAATCGATTGTTAATCCATTTTTATAGTTTACATTTTTTATGCAACAAATACCGTGGAGGAATAGATACTGATGAGCGATTACAAAAATACTTTAAACCTGCCGAAAACAAAATTTTCCATGCGGGCCAATCTGACAAAGAACGAACCGAAGATGCTTGAATTCTGGGAAAAAAACAAAGCCTATCAGAAAATGATCAGCTCCGGCCTGGACAACCAGCGTTTTGTTCTCCACGACGGACCGCCGTATGCCAACGGCAATATCCATCTGGGAACGGCAATGAATAAGATACTCAAAGACATCATAATCAAATCAAAAAATCTTTCCGGATACAAAGCGGAATATGTCCCCGGATGGGACTGCCACGGCCTTCCCATTGAGCTTAAAGTAGAGCAGAGCATGGGAGACCAAAAAAAAGAAATGACTGTCCTGGACATCAGAAAAAGCTGCCGGAAATACGCACTCAAGTATCTGGACATCCAGCGCAATGAATTCAAGCGACTCGGAGGATTCGGCGTATGGGACAATCCCTATCTGACAATGGCTCCTGAATATGAAGCGGCCACTGCCGGGGAACTTGCCAAATTCATGTCCCGGGGCTCGGTAAAAAGGAGCAAAAAACCTATTTACTGGTGCTGTTCATGTGAAACCGCGCTGGCCGAGGCGGAAGTAGAATATTTCGACCATAAATCGCCGTCAATTTATGTCGGTTTTCCGCTCCGGGACGAAAAGATTATCCAGAAACTGCCCGCGGCTGATCCAAGCCGCCTTTTTATCCTCATCTGGACGACAACTCCGTGGACCATTCCGGACAATATGGCCGTGGCCCTGCACCCGGATGTTGAATATGTCCTGGTCGAGCAAGGCGGAAAGCAATATATACTTGCCTCGGAGCTCCTGGACGAATGCACCGGTAAATTCGGATGGGAACAACCGCAGGTACTGAACCGGATAATTGGTCGAGAATTGGAGGGAATCCATGCCGGACATCCGATTTACAGCCGGGATTCGGTTCTTGTTCTAGCCGACTATGTTACTCTGGAAACCGGAACCGGATGTGTCCATACTGCCCCCGGCCACGGGCGTGAAGACTATGAAACGGGCCTGCGTTACGGACTGGAGGTCTACTCTCCCCTGGACGACCAAGGTAAATTTCTGCCCTCCGTTGAATTCTTCGCGGGCATGAATGTTTTTGAATCCAACCCGGCGGTTATTTCCAAACTCAAAGAAAAAGGCAATCTGCTGGCAGAAGAAAATATAGCCCATTCATATCCGCATTGCTGGCGATGTAAAAAGCCGGTTATTTTCCGGGCCACTACGCAATGGTTTATTTCCATGCAGGAAAATGACCTTCGCGGCAAGGCGCTGCAGGCAATCGACAATGAGGTGCGCTGGATTCCTTCCTGGGGGCGGGAACGTATACACAATATGATTGAACACCGACCGGACTGGTGCATATCCAGGCAAAGAAACTGGGGCGTGCCCATCATAGCCCTTATCTGCAATGATTGCGGACAAGCCTGGCATGACCCGGAATGGGTAAACGGGATTGTCCAGAAATTTGAATCGCATCCCACCGGAGCGGACTACTGGTTCGAAACCCCGGTCGAAGACATGCTTCCCCGGAATCTAGCCTGTCCGCAATGCGGAGCTCAAAACTGGAAAAAGGAAGACAATATCCTGGATGTCTGGTTTGATTCCGGAACCAGCTACGCTGCCGTAGTGGAAAAAAGAAAGGAATGCGGTTTTCCGGCCGATCTGTATCTGGAAGGGACGGACCAGCACCGCGGTTGGTTTCACAGCTCCCTTCTGGCCAGTGTCGGGACCCGGGATGTTCCGCCATACAAGGCGGTCCTGACCCATGGCTTTGTGGTTGACGGCAAGGGGCGCAAAATGTCCAAATCCATCGGCAATGTAGTTGCCCCGCACGAGATAATCGATAAATACGGAGCTGAAATACTGCGTATGTGGGTTTCCTCCGAAAATTACCAGGAGGACCTGAGAATATCGGATGAAATATTGAAAAGACTTGTGGACGCATACAGACGAATCCGTAATACATGCCGTTTTGTCCTCGGAAACCTGTATGATTTTGACCCGGCAAAAGATATAGTCGATCCTGGACAAATGCTCCCCCTGGACCGCTACGCGCTGGATATTATACTTCAAAGGAACCGGAAAATGAACCAGGCTTATGAAGACTACGAATTCCACAAGGTCTTTCATGTCCTGCACAATTTGTGCGTAACCGATCTTTCCGCATTTTATCTGGATATCATAAAAGATCGTCTATACGTTAACCCGGCTGAAAGCCGCGAGCGCAGATCAGCCCAGACCGTCCTTTATTATACGACAATGGTCCTTTTGAAGAATATGGCTCCCGTATTGAGTTTTACGGCTGAAGAAGTTTACCAAAACCTTCCGGGACAATTACGGACCAACGAAACCGTATTCGGTCTGCGATATGCTTTTCCCGAACAAGACATTATATCCGCGGAGGAAAAAGCCCGCTGGGAGATGATCGTGCAATTGCGCAATGAAATTACCCGGGCTATTGAACCGGAACGTAAAAACGGTGTTCTGGGTCATTCTCTGGACAGCCGTATAACCGTCTTTGCTCCCGAAGAACTTTTAAGGGAGATAAAAATAGAGGAACATTATTTAAGAGAAACCTTTATTGTCTCCCAAATACTTCTGGACAATGCGAAAAATGCCCCGCAAACAAGCTACCAAGGCCAGGAAATGGAAGAAATCCGCATTCTAGTGGAATCGGCGAAAGGCGAAAAATGTGCTCGCTGCTGGACATTCAGCGAAAACCTGGGTTCAAATCCGGAGCACCCGCAAGCCTGTCCCAGATGCACGCAAATACTTCATCAATTGGAAAGCTAATGAGCAATATACAGCGAAAATACAAGACCGTGGCCGGACTGGGCATAATAATCTTGATTCTGGATCAGCTCAGCAAATTATGGGCACAGAACAATCTGTCCCACTGGGAATCAATAGACGTAATCCCGGGGCTGTTCAAGCTGGTATACGTTCTCAACCGGGGGGCCGCTTTCGGATTTCTGAACCAGCGCGACACTACCTGGCAAACCTATTTTTTCATCGCCGTTACCGCCCTGGCCGTAGTGCTTATATTTCATCTGGTTCATTCGGTAACACGCAGGGACCCGTATCTTTTCGCCGGTCTCGGCTTAATACTCGGAGGAGCTCTCGGCAATCTGATAGACAGAATCAGGCTGGGGGAAGTAATTGATTTTCTGGACTTTTACCTGGGAAGCCATCACTGGCCGGCATTCAATATCGCCGACATGGCCATCAGCGTAGGCACGCTTCTGCTCATTATCTCTTTTTACAAAAGGAAAAAGGATGCATCCAATACTCCTTGATTTGGGGCCAATAACCATACACAGCTACGGCTTTTTCATAGCTTTGGCCTTTCTGGCCGGTATGCTCTGGACGATGCGCGAGGCCCGAGAAAAAAATCTGCCGGCCGCGTATGTAGCCGATCTCTCTTTTTACATTATCCTCGGCAGCATATTGGGCGCCCGTTTGCTCTACATTTTGATAAATCCCGTGTATTATCTGAACCACCCCCTTGAAGCCCTGATGTTCTGGAAAGGTGGACTTGTCTTCCTGGGCGGCGCCATAGTCGCCACAATTCTAGGGTACTTTTTCCTCAAACGGAAAAAACAACCCATATGGCCATGGCTGGATGCCCTGGCCCCCGGACTGGCCCTGGGACAGGCTGTCGGCCGCATCGGCTGTGTGGCTGCCGGCTGCTGCTATGGACAAGCTTGCCAACTGCCCTGGTCAATCACTTTCACTGACCCAAACAGTCTGGCTCCGCTGCACGTTGCCCTGCACCCCACACAAATTTATCACTCAATGGCAGGTTTGATATCTTTTCTCATCCTGCTTATGCTCAAAAAACACATCCAGGTTCCGGGCAAGCTTATGGCTTCCTTCCTGGTCCTTTACTCCAGCTTCCGTTTTGGTATAGAAATATTTCGTGGCGACTACCGCGGTGTTTTCGGCCCATTTAGCATCACTCAAATCCTGGCCGCCGGTATTTTTCTGCTCGGAGCGGTCATGCTTGCAAAAAGGAAAATACAATGAATCTGCTTTCTCTAACCAATACGCCTGTACTGCTCATCCTGATTATTGTACCTATTTTGCCTAATCTATGGGCCATTTGGCATATATTCAGATGCGACTTTAATACGCCGCAGGAAAAAATGGCCTGGCTGGCCCTGGCTGTTTTTCTGCCGGTACTCGGAGGACTTGCATATCTATTCTGGGGGAAAAAACGTGCTCAAAAAACTATCTGAATTCAAAAGCTTATTTTTAATTACTCCTTGTCTTATTTTTTGTGCCGCCTGTGCCAGCAAATCCGAAATAACGGACCTCCGCAGCAGCACACAAGCGTATGATCAAAAACTTCGAGAGGAAAACAAAGATCTGAAACAAAAAATGGAGCGGCTGGAAAAACTTCTGGATGAAAGTTCCAGACAATTGGAAGAAAAAATAGAATCAGCAAAAAGCCCTGTTCAGTCCAAACAGGCGGATATGTGGGCTGAAATGCAGACATTGCAGGTGGAGCAGGCAAAACTTATGGGTAAGGTCGATGCCCTTGAGCGCGAGATGAGCATACTCAAAGACGGTACGCAAAACGCCAGCGCTGAAAACAAACAGAATCTGGCGGCAATGATCCGCAGGCACGAGGAATACTGGAAAATAGCTCAAGATGAACTGGATTTGAATCTGGATAGAAAAAAAGACAAACTGGCAGATAAACAAAAACCTAAGAGCAGGAAAGAAAAGGTTTTAGATCCAGAAAAAAAATATGATTTTAAGTCTCCGGAAGAAATGTACAAAAAAGCGCTGCGGCTGTTTTACGACCGGAAATATGATCAGGCCCAGAGCTTATGGCAAGCATTCAATAAAAAATATCCCGATCATTCCCTTGTTCCCAATGCCTGGTTCTGGCAGGGAGAAGCCTATTTTCAAATGCAGGACTACGCCCATGCAGTTCTTGATTATCAGAAAGTAATCGCCGATTACTCAAGCAGTAACAAATACAAACCAAGCATGCTCAAGCAGGGCATGACTTTCTTCAAAATGGGCAAAAACAAGGCTGGACGCTTAGTCCTTGAGGAATTAATCGACAAATTTCCGGATTCAACTGAAGCACGCAGGGCCCAGGGGTTTCTTGCAAACATTGAATAAAGGGGGAGCTCTGATCCTGTTAGCTGCAACCGTCAAGAAAAATATTCCTTAAAACGCAACTATTCACTGCACAAAAATGAGTTCACCGGATTTTCGCACGCATTTGCTGAAGGCCAAAAGCTTTAGCTGGCAAGAAAATTAGTGCATAACTGCTGGAAAATTCTTATCCGGAAATTAAAAAATTTCCGGACTTAGAAATATCGGATTTCAGGTTCGGAAATTAGTTTTTTCCTGTTCAACAAAAAAATTGACTACTTATGAGCGAGCGTACCCTGATACATGCTCGAATAATTCCGAAAATTAACAAAGTTAAACTGGAAAAGGGCCATTTCCGGATGGAAACTGGAAAACCGGCTTGTAAAACAAACTTAAAAATATTGGAAAATTTACTTATGATGGCTTCACCCAAACAGTACTCAAAATTTATTGTTCTTCATTTTGCCCCGGAAATAGCCCGAAGTCCGATGATGTACAATTTGGCCCGGAATTTCGATCTGACTTTCAATATTCTTAAAGCCCGAATCAACCCCCGGGAAGAAGGACATATGATCCTTGAATTGTCCGGTGCGGAGGATGATTTCAAGCGCGGCGTATCTTATCTGCAGGAGCATGGCATTTCCGTGCAGGAAGTTTCCCAGCATATTTCCCGGGATGAAAAGGCATGCATGCATTGCGGAGTGTGTACCGCCATGTGCATGACCAAGGCTCTGTATCTTGATCTGGAATCACGCGAAGTACGCTTTGATTCGAACAAATGTACCGCTTGCGGATTATGTACGATCGTCTGCCCGGTAGATGCCATGCACGTAGAAATAAACGACGATTTATAAAAATTGCCGAAACGAAATACGTCTTGCAGAAATCGTGATTGCGGCATATATCATGCATTATTTATCTCCAGAATATCCTGTTTCGGCATCCGGCCGGTTTTGCTTTAAAAAATACCTGCCGTTGTCTCTTGCTTGGCTGGCATGCTAAAAATAGAATAAAATGTTCTGGAACAAATTACGAGATAGAGAGGGCTATTAAAACAGGAGGGTTTTATGAATAAACAGAATCGGAACTATATGCGCATAACCACTCGAAGAAAGGCCTATGTCCGTTTTTTGCCCTCCGCGGAAACCAAACCCATGTATTCCGGGTGCGCTTCCTGTTATTCGCAATCCAACGCGCAGAGCCTGCAGGGAACTCAACTTCCAAAAGACTTGCTGAATTTTCTAAAGGATATGGATGCCAAGCTGAATATGATCATCAGTCTGCAGAACCAGGAATATCTGCAGCAGCAATTTGATTTCGAATGCGATATCACCGAGATCAGCGGAGCAGGACTGCAATTTTCTTCCAATAAGGAGATAGAAACGGGTCAGGCTGTGGAAATGGCCGTGGTTATCTCTCAAATACCATTTAAAATAGTCGGGCTAGTCGGCATAATCCAAAGAATAGAAAGTACTGACCCGGAATTTCTCTATGTTGTTGAATATACTTCTATCCGGGATGACGATCGTGAAGCCATTGTCCAATTTGTTTTCCATGAACAACGCGAACAGATAAGGGAGCGTCAAAATGCCTGAAAACTTTCCTTGGGAAACTTGGATTCCTTTTTATCTTCAAAATTACGCTGGACAAAAAATACCGGGAATCACTCATAATCTAAACAACTACGTGCACATCCTGGACATGCAGTTGTCCCTGTTGAACTCCAAGACGCAATCCAAGCCGGACTCGCCGATTTCCGATTACCGATCCCGCATTCAGAAAGTCAACGAGAATACCGGCAACTTGATGCATTTCATGCAGTTAAACAGTAATTGGTCATTTTATTCCCAAAAAGAGCGTATTCAGACCAGCATACCCGATTTTATCGATTGGCTTGTTACGTTCTGGGACAATGATCTGTACTGCAAACATAAAATAACCATTGACACCGAGCTTGGCGACAATTTGCCCAATCTGGACCTGCCGGCCTATACCCTTACCTTTTGCATGGAACAGCCGCTGGCCAATGCGGTTGAAGCCTGCCGCGTTAAAGACGCGGAACAGGAACAAAACATCGCTATCCGGGCTGCCGCACAGAAAAATGGAGTCCTTTTTCATCTGACTTCGCCTACAATCCTGGAAGTAGACGACAAGGATGCATGGAACTCCGGGACTACGAGCAAAAAGGGGCATCTGGGACTGGGACTCTATCTCGTGCGTGCTGTTTGCCGTGATCTCGGCTGGGAAGCAAAAATTTGGGAAGATCACGAAGCCACGAATTACGAACTGCTTATTCCGGAGAAAAAAACAACCCCCAAAACAGAAAGCTGAGAATACGGCATCACTTTTTTGAAAAACTTACTGCACAAAACCGGTGGACTATAATGCAAAACGAAATTCCTGATCAATTACTGGAAAAAATAACCGAAAAAGCGGAAAAAACAGTTCGTGAAGTAATTACTGAAACATTGCAGAAAGAGCTGACCTCGGCCCTGTCCCAGGCTCTTATCGATAGTGAATTTTACAGAAATCTAAGTACTGAAATGCAGTCCGGACTCGGAGACATATACAAGGAAATCTCCGCGGCCACTTCCGGGGATAATGGTACACTTTCCAGTTCAGAAGCGCAGCAGCTTTTTTCCGAGGCTTCCGACCAGCTGGACGAAATTCTAAACAGCACGGAAAAAGCAACTGAAGAAATAATGACCATTGTTGAAAAATATCTGGATAAAACAGAAGAATCCGGGCGACAGCTTGAAGACCTAAAAAACGGTTGCGGCGGCCCTGATGCCCTGGATAAATTGATCCAGGGAAACAGGGAACTGAATCAGGACATGCTTACGTTGATGACCAACCTGAGCTTTCAGGACATCACCGGCCAACGCATAAAAAAGATAGTCGATGTGCTGCGCAAGGTGGAGACCACGATCTTCGATCTCTATATGACCACCGGTATATCCATAAAGGACAAATACAAGAATCCAGACAAGGATTTTCAGACAATAAAAAACGAATCATCGCGCAAGGTTTCCGAACTCAAAGGTCCGCAAAAGGATATAAACCAGTCAGATGTTGACGACCTTTTAAGTCAGCTGGGAATGTAATTAGTTTCTATCCGGAAAGAACCAGATAAAAAATTTGGAGGCCGGTCAGACACAGCTGCAAAGAGTCGAAGACGGGAGTTAAACGAACAGTTTAAAGTTTTTAACTCTTTGATTTTAATTAAAACTTTAAACTTAACACTGCCTGCAAAAATTTATTTTTTGCAGGCGCATCCGGTCAGGATAATTTGTCTTTTTTATTCTTGGACCTTGGATGGGATTTGTCGTAAATTCTGGTAAGGTTGGCCAGATCCAGATGGGTATAACGCTGAGTGGTACTTATCCTTTTATGTCCCAGCAACTCCTGCACACTTCTTAAATCCGCTCCGCCCTGCAATAGATGGGTTGCAAAACTATGCCGCAGCTCGTGTGGACTTACAGCGGCCGGGAGCCCGGCATTAACACACATTTTCTCCAAAATGCGCCTGGCCTCGCGCCGGTTCAACCTTTTGCCGCGCATGCCCACGAAAACAGCCTGTTCGATGGGATCGCAATCAAAAGCTTCTCTGTATTCAAGGTAAGCATAAAGACTCTTTACCGCCGGTCCGGTTAAAGGACTCAGCCTTTCTTTTTGTCCCTTTCCCCGAACCTGAATCAGGCCCTGTGCAAGATCCAAATCATCAAGGTTTAATCCCGTTGCTTCGCTGACGCGCAGTCCGGAACCGTACAGGACTTCGGCCAGGGCCAGATTCCTTAACGACTTGGGATCCGAATCATTGTTTTTTCTCAGCAGCATGAGCGCCTGATCCACATTGAGCGTATCCGGATGCTTTATGCTCTGTTTGGGATTATGGATATCCAGGCAGGGATCATGAAAAATAGCCTTTCTCTTTAAAAGAAAACGAAAATAAGCCCTGAGAGAAGAGAGTTTGCGCGCCATTGACGATTTGGCGATTTTTTTTTCATGCAGGGCGCCAAGAAAAAAACGGACTTCCTTTCCGGCCACGTCTTCCGGAACATCCAGTCCTTTTTTAAATGCGTCCAGAAATTGATGGAACTGTACAAGGTCACGGCCATACGCAGCCAGGGTTGCGCCGGAATACCCTTTCTCAATGTCCAGATAAGCCAAAAAAAGCTGTACTGATTCAGGCAGGTTTTCTTCTGTCCAGGACATAAGAACTCTTGGGATCCTCCTTGGCCACTTTTTTCAAATTCATGGCCCGTTGCGACGCCTGCCCGTAGTGAGTCAATTGTCCGCCGATGTTAAACACAGCCGCCAGGGAAATGGCCATCAAAGGAAAAGTTTTGATATCCCCCTGACGATCGGTTGAAACTATCTGCCCCTGTTCACGGTCTTCTCGATCATAAAAATTTGGCACTATCCCGTCAAAACTCTTGATAACCATCCGGCAAACCTGCTCAGCCAAATCCACCGGAACAATAAACACAAAGTCATCTCCGCCGACATGCCCTACAAACGAATCCACGCCGCCAAAGGCGCGAATCGTATTCACGATAACCCTGGAGGCCATCATAAGCACCTCGTCACCGCGGGAGAATCCGTACTTGTCATTAAATGACTTGAAATGATCGAGGTCGGCATAAACCAGGGCAAACTCCTCTTTTTTATCAATAAGATCCTGAATTTTATGTATTATAGATGTATTGCCCGGCAACTTTGTCAGAGGATTGGCGTCCAAGGCCCGGGCCGAGCGCGCCAGAACCAGATCCAGCCGGGCTCCGGTGACAACTTTATTCAAAGGGGCTACCAGAAAATCATCAGCCTCTATCAGGCTGAAATCAACGCCAGATGCCAGATCGGCTTCTGAGATGCACAATACAACCGGAACCTGACGATAAACATTCTCGCTCTTGAGTATGCGAATTAGCTCCTGTCCGCCGAAGTCAGGCAGGTCGTTGTCTACCACCAGCAATTCAGGGGGATTATTGAAAATATGTTCAATGGCTCCGGAACCGCGTTCAAAAATCGACCATTCCGCCTTGGGAATGATTTCTTTTAAAACCTTATATTTTTCCGGGTCATCGGATACCAGAAAAAAATGATAGCGTTCAAAAAGAGCCATAATTGCTCACTGTTTTAAAACCGATAATTTGAAAAAGCGCGTAAATTTCAGTATACAGAAAATTATTCGATGAATACAAAAACTCTTCCCTTTTTCCCCTGCTCATTTCCGGACAAAAGGGCATGTTGACTGAAAATCGGGTCTCACTCATCCGGACTGAAACTGGAAAGCTCCATGAATTGTTCACCTAATTCGTCCATAACCGTTTCCAGGCTGCTCAATTCAATATTAAGGGTCTTCAGGGCATAAGGATTAAGATAACTAACATTGTCATCCCCGCTATTGCCAACTTCGAAAAGACGGGCCAGAAAATCCCCTACATGTACAACGCAGGCCATTTCCGGATACAATTGAGCTGATTTCGGACGATGGTGCCAAGCCAGCCCCTCGCGGATTTTTTTAGGCAAATTCCAATAATCGGCCAGCCAGGCATTTATGCGGTCATGCCCGAAACCCAGGACTTCGTTCTCGGCATCTATATACAACATGTCTTTTTCCTGGACCATATCTTCAATTTCTTTTTTCATTTCCGGCAATTGTACCGCGGCAACCACTTTACCCAAGTCGTGAAGCAGTCCCGCCACCGAATACTCCTCCGGGTCCTTAAAGCCGGCCATTTTGGCAACGCTGGAGCACCCCAGAGCACATCCCAGGCTGTGTTCCCACAAGCCAAACATGCTTTTGGCCATGACATCAAATACCGAAGTACTTATAATCAGCCCGCGAATAACATTAAAACCCAACAGTACCAATGCATGCTGTATTGTGCCTATGCGACGCGGAAAGCCGTAAATAGGAGAATTGACCATTTTGAGCACTTTTGCCGACAAGACCTGATCTCTGGAAATAACCGCGGCTACCTGCTCCGTGGAAGAGTTGGGATCCTGAACCAGTTTGGTCACTTCATCAAGAACCGTCGGTAAAGTGGGCAAATCCTTGACCGCCAGAATCTGTCCTTTTGTTTCAACGCGCAGATCTTCCATATTCGGCCTACTCCCCTTCCTGTTCTTCGCCGGTTTCCGTGGAGGAAACGGATTCCACCGCCGCCTTTTCCAGATAATAAGCACGGACAAATTCTTTTACCTTAAGCATCCATTCATCATCCGCGTAATGCCGGAATAAATGATCCAGACGTTCTATGCGTTTAGTAAAAGACGTATTCCCGCCGCCGGCTTCGTCCATATCCAGTGGTTCGCCCTTGACCACGATTTTAGAAATGCCCATGTTCTCCAACCGCTCGATTAAAGCCGATGTCAGTCCGGTTCCTTCGCCAACAAGGACCATACCGTTATCCCGCATAACCGGCTTTTCCAGAACCATGCCGTCCTGAGCTAGACCAATTGGTATTTTTTGCATATAAATCCGTCCTTAGAACTTAATTGACTGTAATTTGTTTCTCGGCCTTTCTGAGGGGCATGCTAAAAAGGGCGAGACAGCACTTTCTTTCATACCGCCAAGTTATAATACATACCAGGAGCCCTGCGGACAACCCCTTTTATCTCCAGCCCGGTCAAAATGCGGGAAACCAGAGAACTGTCCATTCCAGTTTCCCGGGTAAGATCATCAATATGCACGTCCTTTTCCCGAGCGAGAATATGCGCGATAATTGATTCCTGTTCATCCAATTCAGTTTCCGGCACAAAAAGACCCGTCTCGTTTTCCGGGCTGACTCCCGGATCATGCAGGGAACAGCCCATAACTTCAAGCACGTCCTCAAAAGAACGAACCAGATAGGCACCATCCCGGATAAGCTGGTTGCATCCTTCATAACCGGGCATATTTACCGCTCCGGGAACGGCGAAAACTTCCCGGCCCTGATCCAGAGCCAGGGAAGCTGTAATCAAGCTGCCGCTTTTAAGCGTTCCCTGAACGACAAGCACTCCATTTGAAAGACCGGATATTATTCTGTTTCGATGGGGAAAATTTCGAGCTTCGGGTTCGGTTCCGGGAGGGAATTCGGATAAAATAAGCCCCTTTTCAACCATTTTTATCCATAAATCCCGATTAGCGGCCGGATAAACCAGATCTATTCCGGTTCCGAGCACCGCCACGGAACTGCCCGCGCCGGATAAACCGGCATAATGCGCTTCACGATCAATACCGGCGGCAAAACCGGAAACAATGGACACGCCGTTTTCCGATAAACCGGAACAAATGTTTCTGGCCATATCAAGGCCATATCCGGAACATTTTCGGGACCCCACAACAGCCAGTCTTGTTTTGTTCAAAAGATCCGAATTGCCCTTAAAATACAAAAACAAAGGCGGCGTTGGTATATTGCGCAAAAGATCCGGATATCCCGGATCGGTCCAGATCAGGAGATTGTATCCTTTTTTCGCAATCAGCTCGGCGTCCTGTTCCGCCGCGCGATAGGCCTGTTCACCACGCAGAGATTTTATCTGCCGCTCGGTAGCCAGCGATTCGGCAACCCACTGCCTCCCACCCGCTTCCATAGCTCCTGCGGGGCTTCCGTATCTGCGCATAAGCGCCTTCCAGGTCCTTGGCCCTACATAACGGCAATAATAAAGTATCAGCCCGGACAATATTTCCTGTTCGCGCGGATAACATTTAAAATTTTTCTCCTGGGGCATGGGCTTTTATAAACTAATTCTTTTGTTGGGTTTATTTAAGTTTGGAAACCGCTTCTGAATCCGGATAATCCTCTCGGAGTATCCTTTTATAAAAATTCGAATTCTGTTCATCTCCAAGTTTTTCATAGCATAAGGACACCTTCAGCAGAGCGTCCGGGGCCTTCGCGCTTCGGGGATAATTCTGCACCACCTGCTTAAAATTCAAAATAGCCTGAGCAAACCGCTGCTGATCATAATAAGTTTCTCCTATCCAATACTGGACATTCGGCTGCAATTCGTTGTCCGGCTCTATTTTTTGTAACCGCAGAAATTTTTCCCGGGCCGGACCGGGTTTGTCATCCCACAACATTTCAAGGGCTTTCTTATACGCCTGTTCAAAATTCTCTTTCGGGGGAGATTCATTTTTTTCAGTGTCCGGCTTGGTCACGGCCGCCCTGGGAGGCCTTTTTTCCTGAAACTGATCCTGCTCTTTTTCCGCAGGTCCCGCTTTTTTCTCAGCATCAGCGGGCGGATCATAGAATATTTGCGCCGGTTCCTGGTTTGGACGCGGACCTTTAACAAAACCATCCTGATCCTCATATAATTCTTTTTCCATTAACTCTTCCGGACTATCCTTATCCAAAGCGGCCAAATCCCGCTCCAAAACTTCAAGTTTCTTTGCCTGCGTTTTTTGTTTTTGCTGCAGCACATGCAGTCCCTTTTCGACCTGCATAAGCCTCCAGGCGTCACTTTCCGGCATATGTCCGGAACAGGCACAGACAAAAAGAAAAAATACGGGGGCCGTTATTTTAAGTATAGTAGGCATGATCAAAAACTCCACTATTTTTACGGTAAACACTAAATTTGCGCCATGCTAGGTTATGGCCCGAAAATTATCAAGCAGATATAAACGGAATTAAACAGTCTTGAATCAGTTCCCAGGCATTTTTTTAATCAAACACCAAAAATCCATGCCCGACATCAAAAATACGGATTTTATTGGCTGGATAAACTTGCTTAACGCAAAAATATAAGGCAGAAAAAAGCCCGGTTGAGACAAGAGGTTAACCGCTTTATAGCCGACAAAAATACGGAGTTCATGCATGGATTTCAACTACCCCTTGGAAATTGGACTTTTGGCCCCGCTCGTTCTTGTTTTTGTCCTGATCCCCTTTGGCGCGGCCGTTATCGCGTTAGGCAGTGAATTTATCGCGCAGACCGGCAATCGACTGGCCGATAAATTCGCACAGCAGATGGCCCGGATGGGGTCTTTTCTAGGACTGACAATTTTCATGGCCGTTTGCATTCTGGCCATTGTTGCCTGGAAAACCGAAGGGCTTACCCGTTCTTTCAACGAGCTGCATTTTCTTTTGTTCCGCATAGCTCCCGGCCTGTTCACGGGAAGCATCCTGCTTCTTGTTTATTGGGGCACATGGAAAAAATTAAAACAGAACAAGCCGGCGCATGCCTGTTTGGGGGCTATGGGCATGGGGCTTTTGGGGCTGTTCATGTTCATCTTCCTGGGATCGATAACCGGCCGGATTCCGATTTCCGAAATTGCCGATCTTCCCGAACCCGGGTCCCTGATCTACCCGCTCATCCTGCAATGGATGTTTTTTTCTATTCTGGCCGCAGCCAATATTGGCTTTGTTTATCTTTTACTGCGCAGAAACATCGATGATTTCGGACGCGATTATTATAAATATGCCCTCAAACTATGCGCCAAATGGTCTCTTTATGGTTTAATCCTGGGCTTTGTGCCCTGCATTTGGACCACCATCATTATTTGGCCCGATTTTAATTTCCAGCCCATAGTCGTGCCCGGTACGGCAACTTTAATATCCGCCGCATTCATCCTGCTCTGCTCTATTACTTTACAAAAAACCCTGCATCCCCTGCGTTTCAAGGGCATGATCGCCTTGTCCCAGGTATTTTTGTGGCTGCTTTTTGCCGCACGGATGATAGCCCATCTTGAATTCATGAATATGCTTCCTGAATATCCAAAAACCGTTACCTTCAGCACGGAACTGATAAAAATCATCCTGAATTAATCTCAAGCGCCACAGTTATTCATTTCAAACTTCTGGAACCCTGACATAATGTGTAGATTTTATTCGAGTGATCCCTGCCTAATGCTCATAAAATAAAGTTCGCATCCAAAAAATCAGGTCGATAACGCTCAAAAATACTTACCTTTCGTTGCAGGACCCAATTCCTGGGAGTAAGCATTGAAAAATCATCTGAATGCTTACTCGCCACTATTTGCTGCTTTATATTCAAAAAATATCCACCTCGTATAACTTGCCCTATAGATATCTTCTATCCATTTAAGCCTTTTGTATAGAAAAATACTATTGGCAAATCCTCCCAAGTCATGGTTTTAAATAAAAAATATAGAATCGAAATAAAAAAGTAACCGTTTATATATTTTTACTATTAAAAAAATCAACACTGGAGGGGAAAATGAAAAATTTCTTTGCCACCCGCTGGGGGGTAATCGCTGTCGGAGCGATTATCGGCATCCTGGCCGCTCTCTTACAAAAATTGGGCAACCCGGGTAACATGGGCATCTGCGTAGCCTGCTTCGAGCGGGACATTACCGGGGCCGTTGGCATGCACCGTGCGGGTGTAGTTCAATATATGCGGCCGGAAATTGTCGGCTTTGTCCTCGGCTCCCTGGGAGCAGCACTTGCCGCCCGCGATTTCAGGCCCCGCACCGGATCTTCTCCGATAACCAGATTCGTGCTCGGAGCATTCGCCATGATCGGCGCTCTGGTCTTTCTAGGCTGCCCCTGGCGGGCGATTCTTCGGCTCGCCGGCGGGGATTTAAACGCCATTTTTGGCATTCTCGGCCTCATAGCCGGTGTCTGGATCGGGACCATGTTTCTAAAAAAAGGCTATAATCTGGGGGCCAGCAAGAAGACCTGCCCATCAGTCGGGCTTATCATGCCCGGCATAATGCTTTTCTTTTTCATACTCATGCTCATCTATCCGCAAATTCCAGGCGAACCCAAAAGCGGAGTGCTTTTCTATAGCCTGAAAGGACCGGGAGCAATGCACGCCGCGGTTTTCATCTCTCTTATCATAGGGCTTGTGGTTGGAATCATAGCCCAGCGCAGCCGTTTCTGCACCATGGGCGCCTTTCGCGATTTAATCCTTTTTAAACAGACTCACCTTTTAGGCGGAGTTATCGCGCTTCTGCTTTTTGCCTTTTTGACCAATCTTGCCTTCGGACAATTCAATGTCGGATTTGAAGGACAGCCCGTGGCCCATACTCAGGCACTCTGGAATTTTGCGGGCATGGTCCTGGCCGGGCTGGCCTTTGCCCTGGCAGGCGGATGCCCGGGCAGGCAATTATTTATGGCCGGAGAAGGCGATGGCGACGCGGCTGTCTTTGTCCTGGGCATGATTGTCGGGGCTGCGTTCTCGCACAATTTCGGACTGGCCAGTTCGCCTAACGGCGTCGGTCCGCACGGCATTGCCGCCGTGTTCATCGGATTGGCGGTTTGCCTGGCCATTGGTTTTACCATGCGCACAAAAGCCAAATAAACACACTTATTCTTTGTAAGGAGGTCATAAAAAATGGCAGAAACTATTGATGCGAGGGGATTATCATGCCCGCAGCCTGTTTTGGATACAATGCAGACTCTATCCAGCACATCGGAATCGGAAATTGAAGTTTTGGTTGACACCGAAGCATCCCGGGAGAATGTATCCCGGGCCGCTCAGGGAAAAGGCTGGCAGGTAAAAGAAATTCAAAATGAGGGTGAGGAATATCGTTTAATATTAGTTAAAGGATAACCACAATTAAAAAATGGGGTCGGAACCAGCCATTGCCGTGTTTCGACCCCGCAAAAAACCATTTCGCTTCATAGATGATATAAAATGTATATGCAAAATTTTCTTACTCGAATAAAATCCCACTTTAAAAATTCCAAAAAAGAAAAAAAATCCGCGGATCGGGGAATTTTTCTTTTTGAAAACACAAGTGAAGTTATTTCCGCGGAAACAACCCTCAAAAAATTAAACTGGCATATTAAGGTCATGGGGCCGCCTCCGGAAATCCAGAAAGGATGCGACCTGGTAATCGAATTTCCTTTGATCGAACAAATGAACCTGCTGCGCACATTAAAAGACAGGGACATTGTCCCCTTGGAAACAATTCCGGTCACCGGCCCCTTGCTTAAACCGGTTGACATATTTCAGACCAAAGACTTTGGCGGCTTTCTCATGTGCCGAGCCGCAAACATGAAAATAACCATTTGTAAAAAGACGCAAACAATCGTCAATATCTCTGGCGGCGGTTGTCCTGATGTCCCCTATCTTGCCGCCGAGCTTTGCGGCAAAAAACTCTGTGCTGCCCCACCGCCTCTGGAGTTGGGGCACACTCTCTGCGGATACGCTTTGGAGATGGCCTATCAGGAGCTTAAAAGACAATGCTGGCAATAATCGGTACAATTCCGGATGCTGAATTTCCACTGACCTGTGGGGAAGTGCGGCTTAAAAATGAATATATGCTTATAAACGGCCGCAAGGTCCCGATCAATAGAGGTACTCCGGCCCTGATAGCCGCCGCGGTTCACGTGGCGGAAAGCCTTGGCCTGCCGGCCCCCGCAGCCTGCCTGGCCGGAGATATCGGCCTCGGTTACGGAAGCCGCAAGCTATACGAATGGCTGACAAACAATCTGGCCGATACCGAGTATGACACCCTGGCTTTTCATTATCTGCAGCCGGATGTGGACTGGCAGTTTAAGATTCTGGCAGCTGTGGATAAAATGAAAAAAAGACCGCATATTGTTGCCGATGCCGGATTCATGTACGCGGCCAAAATGAGCGGCATGGCCGGAGAATATGATCTGTTCACTCCCGATATGGGCGAATTGGCCTTTCTTGCCGACGAGCAGGCCCCGCATCCGTTTTACACTCGGGGATTTATACTACACGAGGATCAAAAGGCCGAGGATTTGATCACTTTGGCTTATAAACACGACAATGGCGCTAAACATATGCTGATCAAGGGAGCCACCGATCTTGTGGCGAACAGTGACGGGATTCTGCACAGCATAAACAATCCGAACAGTGCCAATATGGAGGCTATCGGCGGAACCGGAGACACGGTAACCGGTACGGTTTCCGTGCTTATCGATTCTAAAATGCCCATAGACGAAGCCGCAAAAAATGCGGCTCTCATAAACCGCTGGGCAGGGGAAATAACCGAACCAACCCCGGCAACCCAAATCCTTGAAATAGCGGGCAACCTTAACGAGGCTTGCTCAAAAGTGCTTGGCTAATCGTCTAGCCGCACCGCCTGATCGGCCAGGTTAAAAACAAAATTACTGCCGACAAAACAAACTGAATTTTGCGTTTTCCAATTCAAGGAAACAAATTTTCAAATCATTATCAAAAAAACGGGAGAGGATAAATAATTCAAGGCATCCAAAGGATGTGCATTATGTCAGTCTGGACAGTTTGAACTTTTCCCCTTTGCTTCGCCTTAATATATTGTATTTAGCTATGAGAGAATTACATTTCTTAATTCCTCTTAGTCATGTACACAGAATCTCTTTGCCGTTTTATCGAAGCCGCTTCAGCTATGGCGAATCAATTCTATGATATTGTCGCAGTCAGCATCAGTAATACCGGGTTCAGCTTTATATCCTCCTTTCGGAGGTGGCGGAAGGAAATATCTTCCCTGACATAGGGGCCACAGACGTTCTCGACGTCAAGTGAACCGTCTGGTTCGGCCTTGCCATTCAATTATTGCAATACATCCAAAGTAAGATTCCAAATGTCAGGATCACCCGTG
>JBNJHA010000005.1:0-72245 GCA_051748085.1 Thermodesulfobacteriota bacterium | reverse complement strand
CTGCAAAAATTTATTTTTTGCAGGCGCTCCGGATATCTGTTCAGTATACCTTTTTCGGCATCTTTTGTGCGACAACTCTTTGAATATTTATTTTCCTGGTTTTTATTAGATTTCTATACGGAACCGAGTGTTTATATCCTTGACTTGCGGATTGGCCTGGGGTATTGAGGTCAACTTCTTTTTTTGCGGACTTTGTATTTGGTCACCAGGTTTTTTTGCGTGGCGAATAGTTACAGGACTTTTATGTTTGATAATTTATCCGACCGATTAAATTCAGTATTCAAGAATCTTAAGGGACACGGGCGCCTTGACGAGGACAATGTCCGGGCCGGGCTGCGCGAAGTGCGTCTTGCCCTGCTCGAGGCCGATGTCAATTATAAGGTGGTAAAGGAGTTTACCTCAAGGATAAAAGAACGCGCTCTGGGACAGGACGTTTTGCAGAGTCTCACGCCCGGGCAGCAGGTGGTCAAAATCGTCAACGAGGAGCTGACCGAGCTTCTGGGAGGGGAAAGCCAGGGACTGAATCTCAGGGCCAAACCTCCGGTGGTCATAATGCTTGCCGGCCTGCAGGGATCGGGCAAAACGACAACCGCGGCCAAGCTGGCTCTGCATCTGCGCCGGGAAAATAAGATGTCGCCGTATCTTGTCCCGGCTGATGTTTACCGTCCGGCCGCCATCGACCAGTTAAACAGCCTGGGTGAGCAGCTGGGGATTCCTGTTTTTTCTTCATCCCCGGATATGGATCCCGTGCGTATTTGTATGGAGGCGGTGCAGGAAGCTAAGCAAAGCGCCCATGATATTGTTTTGCTGGATACGGCCGGCCGTCTGCATATTGATGAAAAGCTCATGCAGGAACTGGCGAACATCAAATCTGAATGCAATCCGCAGGAAATTTTGTTTGTGGCCGACGCCATGACCGGCCAGGACGCAGTTAACGTGGCCCAAAGCTTTGATGAATTGCTGGATGTTACCGGCGTGGTCCTGACCAAGATGGAAGGTGACGCGCGCGGTGGCGCGGCTCTGTCCATCAAGCACATCACCGGAAAGCCGATTAAGTTTATCGGTACGGGCGAAAAGTTGAGCGACCTGGAAATATTCCATCCGGACCGTGTCGCTTCGCGCATACTGGGCATGGGCGATGTGCTTACCCTTATAGAAAAGGCTCAGTCCGGCATAGATGAAAAAGAGGCCGATGCCCTGGAAAAGAAACTGAAAAAATCTCAGTTTGATCTGGAGGATTTTCGGACTCAAATGCGGCGTTTGAAGAAATTGGGTTCTCTCGAGGGCTTGATAAAGATGATTCCGGGCATGGGCAAGATGAAGGATCAGCTCAAGAACGTTAAAATGCCGGAAAAAGAGCTGAACCGGGTCGAAGCGATCATTAATTCCATGACCATGCAGGAACGCCAAGAGCCCAAACTGATAAACGCCGGACGCAAGCAGAGAATCTCCGCCGGAAGCGGGACCACTGTTCAGGAAGTAAATCAACTTCTGAAAAATTTTGAACAGATGCAAAAAATGATGAAGGGCATGGTCGCCCAGCAGTCCGGTGGATCGAGCGCCGGCGGCAAGACTGTGGGCGGATCGCATAAAAAATTGCGCAAGCAGCGCAAAAAGGCCAAGCAGAAAAACAGAGCCAGGAGAAAAAAGAAATAGCCGTTGGCCTGGAAATTTGGATTCTGGACAAATATCGGGTTAATGAATATTGGGTTAATTATTCACAAGCCGCATTGGCCATGAACGGGTTTAATGCGCGTAAACAATTGTTTTTGGGGAGAAGAAATATTATGGCAATGAAATTAAGACTTACCAGGATGGGATCAAAGAAAAAACCCTTCTACCGCATAGTGGCCCTGGACAGCAAGAAAAAGCGCGATGGCCGGGTTCTGGAGTATCTGGGACATTACAATCCGATGACCGAACCGGCACAGGTAAAGGTGGATGTTGAAAAGGCTCAGGCATGGCTTGATCGCGGTGCCCAGCCTTCGGATACAGTCCGTTCACTCTTGCAAAAGGCCGGAATGTAGCGCGAAGTCCTGTAGTTGGCTGTCAGCTTTTTCCGGTGCTGTGATGCTGTGCTTTATCCGTGATTATTACGGATTGTTATAGCGAATCGATTCAACGCGGAGGTGGTAATGTTGAAAAGTCTGATCGAGTATATTGCGAAATCTCTGGTGGACAATCCCGAGGAAGTAGTGGTTTCCGAACTGGAAGGGGAGCAGACTTCGGTAATTGAGCTGAAGGTGGCCAAGGAGGATCTGGGCAAGGTAATCGGCAAGCAGGGACGTACTGCCAGGGCCATGCGGACCATCCTTGGCGCGGCCTCGACCAAGGCCCAGAAACGGGCGGTTCTGGAAATCCTGGAGTAGGCAAGACGGAAAAAATATGGCCAAGAACCTTGTACATCTGGGCAAGGTAAGCAAGCCTCATGGTCTAAAAGGGGAGTTGAGGGTCTATGTGGCCCCCGGCTCCCCTTTTTTGCTGGAGGGCACGGACAGGATCTATCTCGGGCTGGCGGGAATGAACCCGCGGCCTTTTCGCTTATTGTCCGTTCGGGCCGGAGGCCGGGCGCAGCTTTTCGCCCTGGAAGGAATCTCGGGACGGGATCAGGCCGAAAAATGGCGCGGTGCCGACGTCCTGGCCCGTGAAAAGGATGTATGCCCGGATGATTCTTTTGTTGATCTTGAGCTCATTGGCTGTCCTGTATTTCTAGACAATGAGTCTTATATAGGCATGATAGACAATGTTTGGGATTCCGGAGCAGGCATGATCTGGTCCATAGTCGATGAGCGCGGCCGGGAGGTTTTGTTCCCGGCAGAGAAGCAGTTTATCAAGTCCATTGTCGGAGATCCCTGCCGGGTACACATATCCCCGCCTCCGGGACTCATTGAGCTATACTCGTAAATGCCGTTTTCTGCCAAAGGTGACAGCCGGATATCTGTTCACCAAACTTTATGCTGTCCGTGCTTTCGGCCTGTCGCCAATTCTTGCAAAAAAATCCGATGAACATTTTTAATGTAGTCAATAGTTACATAGTCGGTTCCTTTTAATATAAAGCAGTTGAGCCATGCCTCTTTCAATAAAAATAGTGACCATATTTCCGGAATTTTTTGATTCGCCGTTGTCCTGCGGCCTTATGGGCCGGGCGGTTGAAACGGGACTTTTGCGCGTTGAGTTTATAAATCCGCGTGATTTTGCCGAAGACAGACATAAAAGCGTGGATGACCGTCCCTACGGCGGAGGTCCGGGCATGGTCATGCTGCCGGGGCCGCTTGACCGGGCCCTGCGGAGTGCGGGCGAGAACGGCCGGAGATTGCTCATGTCCGCGCAGGGCCGTCCCCTGGATCAGTCGGTCGTGCTTGATATGGCCCGGGAGGAAAATCTGGTTGTCGTCTGCGGGCGTTATGAGGGTATAGACGCCAGGATTCAGGACAAATTCGCTCTGGAGCCTGTTTGCGTTGGCGATTTTGTCCTGAACGGAGGCGAAGTCGCGGCAATGAGCCTGATCGAGGCCGTGTCCAGACAAATCCCCGGATTCATGGGCAAGCTGGATTCAGCTGAAGAGGAAAGCTTTGCCGGCGGATTGCTCGAATATCCGCATTATACCCGGCCGGAAGTGTTTGCCGGATACAAGGTGCCCGAGATTCTGCTTTCGGGTGATCACGGCCGGATCAAAAATTGGCGACGGAGTCAATCCCTTAAAAGTACCTTGCTTACCCGTCCGGATTTACTGGATGACGCCTGTTTGAACCAGTCGGACGCGGATGAGTTGAGAGCGGTTCCCGGGCGCAGGGTGGCTGCGAATATTTATCTGGCACTTGTACATTATCCGGTGTTAAACAAATTTGGAAAAGTAAGCATAACATCTTTGACAAATCTGGATATACACGATATTGGACGCGTTTCTCGTACCTATGGCATTGGCCGTTATTTTTTATGTACTCCGGTAAACGATCAACAATGCCTGGCCAAAAGGCTGCTTGGACATTGGGTGGCGGGTTCAGGTGCCGCCGGTAATCCGGACCGCTCGGAAGCACTTTCCGGAATCGAGGTCCTGGACGACCTGGAAGCGGCAAAAAAACGCGTGGTTGCCCTAAGCGGAATGGAACCCTCTGTTGTGGCCACCAGCGCAAGGCTCGGCAAAAACAGCGTTACTCCGGGTTATGTGCGCGGGCTTGCCCATGACCGCCCGGTACTTTTGGTTCTGGGTACGGGGCACGGGCTGGCTCCGGAGTTGATGCGCGGCAGTGACCATATACTGCGGCCGCTCCGTTTTTTAAGCGATTACAATCACATGTCGGTACGTTCAGCCGCGTCCATAATTCTGGACAGAACGCTTGGAGATTACAACTAATTTTCACGCGGAATATATTCATCAGACCACAATTATATTTAAGGAGAAAATAAAAGTCATGAACGCCTTGGAAAAAATCGAAAAACGTCAAATGCGCATGGATATTCCCAAATTTAAAGCCGGAGACACGTTGAACGTGCATGTTCGGATAATTGAAGGGGAAAAAGAAAGAATACAGGTTTTTAAGGGTATAGTCATGCGTCTTAATCGCGGTGGCGCCAACGCCACTTTCGTGGTCCGCAAGATTTCGGACGGAGTCGGGGTGGAACGAGTATTTCCCCTGCATTCGCCGGCTATTGAACGTATAGAGGTGTTGAGCGAAGGCAAGGTGCGTCAGGGACGCATCTACTATCTGCGCAAGCTGAAAGGCAAGGCCGCCCGGATTAAAAGCAAAAATCAGTGGAACTAGGTCCGTGCCGCTTTTGATGTCGATGCCCGTTGCGGCTGTAACGTCTTTTTGTATTTGAAAACAGCATGTTTTCAAATCAGATAAGGCCTGTTCCGAATGAAGATTGACAAGCGGCAATGTGCTTTTTCAGTCACGAGCGGGCCGAAAACGGTTGAAAAAGTGGCCGGAGTAGACGAGGCCGGCAGGGGATGCCTGGCCGGTCCGGTCATGGCCGCTGCGGTTATTTTGCCCCCGGGATTTTACCTGCCGGAACTGACTGATTCCAAAAAAATTTCTCCCACCAAACGTGAAAGATTAAAAGTTAAAATCCAGGCCCAGGCTTTGGCCTGGGCCGTGGGGCTGTCCTGGCCCGGAGAGATTGACCGCATAAATATCCTCCAGGCCTCCCTCCTGGCCATGTATCGCGCAGTCAGCAAAATGAAATTCCGCCCGGAATTGGTTCTAGTTGACGGCAATCAGAAAATTCCCATAGACTTGCGGCAGGAGACGATTGTCGGCGGTGACGCGAGCGAACCTTGCATTTCGGCCGCATCCATAATCGCCAAAGTCTGCAGGGACCGCTTGATGCTGGCCCTGAACCGGCGCTACCCGGGCTACGGGCTGGATCGGCACAAGGGTTACGGTACTCAGGAACACCGCGATTTTATTTTGTTGAAGGGGCCCAGTCCAATGCACCGAATGAGTTTCAAGGGAGTAGGTACAATGCGCCGCCGGGAGAGGCAGAAATGGTTTCCCGGGCTATGAGCCTTGGAGCATGCGGCGAGGATGTAGCCGCCGACTACATGCGGGAAAACGGTTACAAGGTCTTGGAGCGCAATTGGAAGTGCCCCCGGGGGGAACTGGACATAATCTGCTCGCGCGGTTCGGAGCTGATTTTTGTTGAAGTCAAAACCCGCAAAAAGGGCGGCATGGCAAGAGCGATTGAAGCGCTTGCCCCCGGACAGCAAATCAAGCTTGCCCGGGCAGCGAGTATTTATCTCAGCCGCAACGGTCTATGGTCCAGGCAGTGCCGTTTTGACCTTATCGCTCTGGAGGTCGATGCAAACAATGTAAATCTGGAGCACGTTCCCAATGCCTTTGATGTCCGGCCGTCTGTGGGTAGTAGCCACTCCTCTTGGCAACCTTGGTGATTTTTCTTCCCGGGCGCGGGAAATAATCGAGGGATGCCCGGTTATACTTGCCGAAGACACCAGGCGTACAGGCCGTCTCCTGGCGGCCATGCAGATAGACAGGCCGCGCATGATCAGTTTTTTCGAGCACAATGAACGAAATAGATTGAAACAGGTTGTCGACCTTCTTGAATCCGGCAGTGATGTCGCCCTGCTTTCCGATGCCGGGACCCCGGTGGTCTCCGATCCCGGCTACCGGCTGGTGCGTACCTGTCATGAACGGGGGATCAGGGTTTCGCCCGTTCCGGGACCAAGTTCTCCCGTGGCCGCCTTGAGCGTTTCCGGACTTCCCGCGTGTCCGTTTACCTTTCTAGGTTTTTTGCCCCGACGCAAAGGCGAGGTTGAAAATCTGTTCCTTAAATGGAAGGATATTTGGACCACGCTTGTTTTTTTTGAACGTAAGAACCGGCTGGAAGATACTCTACGCTCGGCTTTTGCGGTGATGGGCGACCGGGAATACTGCGTTGCCCGGGAAATGACCAAGCGTTTTGAGGAGGTAATCCGCGGAAGGCTTTCTTCCTTGGATCTGCCAGAAGAGATTCAGGGTGAAATAACCGTGGTCCTGGGACCGCCGGGACAGGCGAGTCGGACCGGCCGGTCGCAAGTCGAGGAATGTCTTGCCCGGGAGTTGGCAAAAGGCATTAAGCCCAGAGAGGCCGCCAAAGAGGTTAGAAAGCATGTTCAGGGCTGGACCGGGAAAGAGATTTACGCTCTGGTGCATGACAATAATACCGGCAGTAAGTGAAATAATTGGCTCTTCGGATGCGCCTGCAAAGAATAAGTTTTTGCAGGCAATGTTAAGTTTTAAGTAAAATACTTAGTATCTGTTCAGCAAACTTTTTGCTTCTCATGCTTTTGGCCTGCGGTTTTCTAATCCCCGCTGAAGGGTGATGCCTGCCCCCTCCGGACTCGCTGGTCAGGAGGAGGGCAAAAAGACGTGCGGGTAATAGATGTTTGTTTGGAAATTTTATTTATATACTCATTCCCGCGGTCCGGTTTCCCCTTTTAGAGTGCATAAGAAAACCGGGCGGCCTATCGCAAATTTACGCAAAAAATCCGGTGAACTTTTTTCGTGTGCTGAATAGTTACAATACTTATAAGATTTAATATGTGCGTTTAACTCCAATCTTCGACTTTTGCAGTTGCGGCTCTTCAACGAAAGGCATGGAGTTTTGAGCTTTAATCTTCTAATTGTGTATCTGTTCAGCAAACTTTCGGACGAGAACAAAATGAGACAATGAATTATGGATTTAAAGACCTTGTCCAAATGTTTTTTGCGCACATACCTTATGGGAAGTGTTTTTAATACCCGGGGGCTTCAGAATGTCGGGCTGATTTACGCCCTGGATCCGGCCCTGAAAAAAATTTATCCCGAGGGTAAAAGCCTGCAGCGGGCGCGGCGCAGACATGTACGTCTCTATAACTCACACCCGTTTTGGAACCCGCTTTTGGTGGGTATTTTTATTTATCTGGAGAGAAAGACCGCAAAAGGTCTCTTGCCGGAAGAAATGATAGGCAAAGCCAAATCCACGGTGGTCTACACTTTATCCGCGCTCGGGGATTCTTTTTTCGGAGGAAGCCTGCTGGTGACCTGGGCGCTGGGAGTGATGATTATCTGGTATTCCGGCCTGGGATACACGGCCGCGTTTTTGACTCTTTTTTGTCTTATTGCCTTACAATTATTTAAGATATATACTTTTTACAAGGGAGTCACGCAGGGAATCGCTTTTCTGAACCGTTTGAAAGGCTGGGATCTGATTAATTGCGGCATAGCCGTTAAAATGCTTAACGCGGCCCTGTTGCTTATGTTTCTGGTTTTTTTATGGCCGCCGGGAGTTGGGTTCCCGTTTTTTGCGGGTTTTGCGGCAGGCCTTTGTCTTTTTGCTTATGCAGTGTTCAAACTTCCCGTTTGCAGGGAGGCATGCATAGCCGTCTTTCTGGCGGGCGGGATAATGGTTTGCAATTATTATTCTGTGTTTTTTTAGTTTCTTGTGTGCTATCTGTTTTATTTTTATGTAATTGCTCGGCAGCAGGAAAGTGCTGTATAACCGACACAAAAAATATTTTCGGGATCATATATGGAGGAGCAGACTGTAAGTCGAGAAGTGGTGCTGCGCAACAAATTGGGGTTGCATGCAAGGCCGGCGGCCAGATTGGCCCAGGAGGCCCAGAAGTTTTCTTCTGAAATCAGGCTGGGACTCGATGGCAGGGAAGTTGATGCCAAAAGTATTCTGGATGTGCTTACCCTGGCTGCCTCGGGCGGCAAAAAATTGCAGATCGTGGCCGCGGGCGCTGATGCCGGGGAAGCCCTAGCCCATCTGGAAAGTTTATTTGAAAACCGGTTTGACGAGGACGGATAATGGCCAGAAAAGTTCTCTCGGGTATTCCCGTTTCCAACGGGATGGCTGTGGGCAAAGCCTTTTTCCTGAACAGGGGGGTAGGTTCCGCAGTGCCCAGACACAGCGTGCCGGAAAACAGCCTGGAGTATGAAGCCGGCCGTATAGATGCGGCCTTCAAGGCCGCTTCGGCCGAGCTGGATGCGGTGCGCAAAAAAATTCCCAAGGATTTGCGTGAGCATTCGGCTATTTTAGATTCGCATTTGATGATTCTAAAAGATAATAAACTGGTTGACTCAGCCAGAAAATATGTTTTTGAAAAGAAAATCAATGCCGAATGGGGGCTGGAAAAGGCCGTCCATGACATACGCCGGGCCTTTGAAGCGGTGGATGACGAGTATATCCGGCAACGGATGCAGGATGTGGATCTGGTCGCCTTCCGGGTCCAGAAAAGGCTTAGCGGCGGAATGGAGTCAATTTCAGCCATATCTTCCCGGGTTATTCTCCTGGCGCATGATCTTTCACCGGCGGATACGATTGAACTGGAAGTGGACAAGATCATGGCCTTTGCCACTTCCCTGGGCGGCAAGACTTCGCATGCCGGTATCATGGCCAGATCCCTGCAGATTCCGGCGGTTGTTGCCGTGGAAGGCCTGCAGGAGCATATCCAGGACGGAGAACTCATTATCCTCGACGGATTGCACGGCCAGATTCTTATCGGTCCCAATGAACAGGAACTGGCCAATTATTCGGATTTGAAATATCAATTCGAGGCCTATCAGGCGACCATCAGCCGCTGCTGTCACTTTCCCGCAGAAACAAGGGATGGATACCGGGTCAAGGTACTGGCCAATATTGAACTTTTTGAAGAAGTGGCCGCCGTAATCGATAACGGCGGCGAGGGTGTCGGACTGTACCGGACCGAATACAGTTATCTGAACCGGACACAATTGCCCGGCGAAAATGAGCTTTTTGAAGAATACCGTGATTTGGCCTCAATTATGTATCCGAATAAAGTCGTTATCCGAACTCTTGATCTCGGATCGGATAAAATAGCTTCCTTTGTCCAGCCCCTCGAAGAAGCCAATCCGGCCATGGGACTGCGAGCAATCCGCTTTTGCCAGAAATATCCGGACATTTTTCGGGTTCAGTTACGGGCCATATTGCGGGCGAGCATAGTCGGCAATGTCTCGATTATGTTCCCCATGATTTCCGGACTGCAGGAGTTAAAAGAGGTAAAAGTTGTTTATGATCAGGTCCGGGAAGAATTGCGCAGGGAAAAGGTGAATTTTGATCCGCAGATGCCCGTGGGTATAATGATCGAAGTCCCGGCGGCTGTCCTTATCGCGGATATCCTGGCCCGTGAAGTGGACTTCTTCAGCATCGGAACCAATGATCTCATACAGTATTCCCTGGGCATAGACCGGACCAACAAACACGTTTCCTATTTATATCAGCCCTTGCATCCGGCAATTCTCAGAAGCATAAAACATGTGGTCGACGCCGGACATGAGGCGGGTATAGACGTGAGCCTCTGCGGGGAACTGGCCTCGGATCCGTTTTGTATTCCCATTTTGCTCGGCATGCAGATTGATTCATTGAGTCTGACCCCCCAGGCGATTCCCGGGATCAAGCGCCTTGTGCGTCAGACCAGCATGCAGGAATGCAAGCCTCTTTTGCGGCAGGTGATCCGCAATTCAACAGTAGCCGAAAGCAATAAACTGGTGCGTGAATTGATACTCAACCGCTTCCCGGAAGAAGTCATGTTTTATTCATCACTGGTGGAGGACTAGAGTTTGGCCAAAAAGAAATCAGCCAGAGAGGCCCGGAAAAAATCCCCGGTTATTGCTAAAAACAAAAGAGCCGGGCGTGAATATGAATTTCTGGAACGCCTGGAAGCGGGTATCGCTTTGACCGGTTCGGAGATCAAATCCCTGCGGGCCGGGCGAATCAGCTTCAAGGACGCGCATGTGCGTTTCAGGTCCGGCGAAGCTTTTTTGGTCGGGGCGCATATAGCTTTTTATGAAAATGCCGGATATGCCCAGCATGATCCGGACCGGGACCGCAAACTCCTTTTGCACAAGGGTGAAATCCTGAACTGGATGGGCAAGGTTGAACAAAAGGGACTTACGATTATTCCTTTAAGCATGTATCTTTCCCGGGGACGGGTAAAAGTGGAGCTGGCTCTGGCCAAGGGTAAAAAGCTGCATGACCGCCGGGAAGAGCTTAAACGCCGGGCCATTGATCGGGATACGGCCCGGGAAATGAAAAATTTTTAATCCGCCCGATAAACAGGTGCTTGTGCCTCAGAAATCCCAGCACTCTCTTAGCCGCAAGCAGAAAAAAAAACTGCTTTCCATCCTGCCCTTAGACCGGATTATCTTTTCCCCCGAGAAAACCGCAGTATACGGAGTGGATTCCGGACATAAAAGAGGCGCGCCCGGAGCGGTTCTTCTTCCGCGGAGCGCGGACGATATCCGCGCGATTATGCAATTCGCCCAGGCTGAATGCCTGCCGGTCCATCCCCGCGCCCGGGGGACCAATTCCGTTGGTGCCTGCGTCCCCGAAAGCGGGGGACTGGTGGTCTCCTGTCTGGATATGAACCGTGTGCTGGAAATCAATGAGCGGGACTACACAGTTTGCGTGGAGCCGGGAGCGATTACCGGCGACATGCAGGCCGCCCTGGCCGCGAAAGGCCTGTTTTATCCCCCGGATCCGGCCAGTGCCGCCTTTTGCACCATAGGCGGAAATGTAAGCACCAACGCCGGAGGCATGCGGGCGGTAAAATACGGTGTAACCAGGGATTACGTCCTGGGAGTGGAGGCGGTCCTGCCCGGCGGTCAGTGCATGACCACCGGCGGATCCTGCCATAAGGATGTTGTCGGTCTGGACCTCACCAGCCTGTTTGTTGGAGCCGAGGGCGCACTGGGCATGCTGACCCGCATTCGGCTCAAGCTTTTGCCTCTGCCTCCTTATTCGGCTACATTGCTGGCCTCCTTTCCCAGCCTGGATGCCGCTCTGGCCGGGATTGGAAAAATTCTTAAAGGCGGCATCCTTCCGGTAGCCATGGAAGTCATGCCGGAAAAAGTCATTGATTGCCTGCGCCGGATTGAAAGCCTTGATTTGCCGCCCGATACGGGGGCTGTTTTGCTTTTGAAACTGGATGGAAACAAGCCCGGGGTAAAGCATGATTTGCAGCAGGCTGCTGAATGCCTCGGCGACGCGCGGACCAGATCGGCCGGTCCGGAGGCCGAGGACGCCCTGTGGGCGCCGAGACGGATGGTCAGTCAGGCCGCATACAGTCTGGGACCGAATAAGATAAGCGAGGATATCGCGGTTCCCCGGGGGGCTGTGGCTGAATACGTGCGTACGGCGGAAGAGATCGGGCGCGAACACGATCTGCCGGTCCTTGTTTTCGGGCATGCCGGGGACGGCAACATGCATACCAATATAATGTACGATGAGGCGGACGGGAAACAGAAGCTCCAGGCCGGGCTGGCGCGGGAAAAAATATTGCGCCGGGTTCTTGACATGGGAGGAACCATGTCCGGCGAGCATGGTATCGGCCAGGCCAAGAGAGACCATCTGTCCTGGCAGCTTGATCCGTTTCAGATGCAAACCATGCGCCGGATTAAGCAGGTCTTTGACCCGCTGGGGATTATGAATCCAGTGGTCAGGTTCTGAACCGCCGGTTGCTTTTTTTCAGAAAAGTCTGCCGCAGCCGTGAAGTGATGCGGCGGTAGCGGTCAAAATCAACCGCGGGCTCCAGGCCGGGAACAATGGCCCGGACTACCGGGAAGCCCAGATCGCGGCGGGTAATTTCGGCGAATATGGGCCGGTATCCGTTTTTCAAAAGCATGTTTTTTAAAATGCTTAAATCGGCCGCGGGGTTATTTTGGGAAAAATCCGGAAGCGCAAGCGCATCCAATTCCCGGAGCGGCAAGGATAAAGCCTCGGTCCGGGGGCGTGTTCCATCCGGTACCGGTATCTCCGTGAGCGCAGACAGTGCGGCCTGCATTGCGTTTAAATGGGCCCCGGAGCCGAAATATAAGCCTCCGTTCTGATCGCGGATAAATGCTTTGTACACGGGCAGTCCGAAATCCGGGGTTATGTCCTGGAAAATCACGTCAATATTTTTTTCCTTGAGTTCGTTCAGTATGTGCGCAAGCGGACCGGATTTTGCCCGGAGACGAAAGCAGCTTTCCGGACTGAACAGTCCGAGGGCAAGTGCGTCGCGTTCCAGAACTTCCAGAAGCGCGTTGTGTTCGGCTTGTTCAAGACTGGCTCCGGCAGCCAGCCCTGTGGACGAGGGAGCGGCAAAAAGTGTTTTTTCATGCAGATTGCAAAAAAGAAATACAAGCTGGGCCGGGATTAAAATTTTTCGGGGGCCGGAAGAGGTTTCTTCCCGGGCAGACATCCAGACCAGTTTTTCTCCCCGATAGGGGTAATCGGGCAGGACATGGTCAGGATGAATGCAATTTGCGCCTTGATCGGCAATTTGCGCGTGTTCGGCTTTTATCAGTTCGGAAGCATCGGTCATCAGGCGGCTTATCCGGTTTTCGCGCACCGAGGCAAAAGAGCAGAAGCGTTCTACTATTTCCATGAGCAGTCCGGCCCGGGCGGAACCGATATCGGTCCCCCGGCCGTAGGCGGTTTGAATACCGCTCAGGCCGTAGCTGAGTTCTTTTGTGTTTATTTCCCGCTGTAGAAACCATTTCCGGGTCAGTCCCACGGGGGCAAACGAATTTTCGTGCCGCATCTCCTGTCCGGAAAGGATACCCAGGTTTTGCAGCCGGAAAGCGGCGATTTCTGCAACCTCGCGGCTTAAAGGCGGGGAGGAAGGGGCCTTAATCCCGGGCGGGAGCGGGATGTCGCCCACACTTATCATCCGCCCGGGCATGCTCCCGGGCTGGTATGGAAAGTCCAGGTCAAAGGCCGGCAGGGGTTCCAGACGGTGAACATTTGCTTCAAAGGCCTTAATCCAGTATTGAGTTTCCGGATTATCGGTTTTACAGGTATCCAATTCGCCCAGGGGAGTCAGTTGTTCATCTCCCGATACAAGCTCGGACAAAAGGTTGCTGTCTTCCCGAATTTCAGCCAGAAGACAGTTTACAACCGGATGATCGAATTGATCTTTTATTCGGTTTAATTCATCCGTTTTCAGTTCGGATAGTTTTTCCAGCAGATAGCGGTGCATGAATAAATCCAGAGGATGCCGGAGCAGATGCTCCAGGCATTGTTCAATGGTTATTTCCGGGTCCGGCATGGCTGCAAAATATCCGGTGGAGGCCTGGCTGGTCATGTGTTTTAAAGTGTAGTGCATGGGTACCTGCTCAGTAAATTTTTTGCGGGTTAAGATCTGCGTTTGCAGGAAAAAATCAATGCGGCAAGAGATCAATATCCGCCGCCGCCCGGTTTGACAAGGATCATGGAGCCTGCCGGCAGACAGCCCGTGCAGTGCTTATCCGGAAAGTCAAAAATTACCGGATTGGAAACTGAACAATATATTACGATCCGATAAGCATTAAATGAGGTTATTGATGATATCTTATGTGGTAAAGAGAGTTTTCGGGACCAAGAATGAGCGTTATCTGAAAAAACTCAAGGGCACCGTTCAGACCATAAACGCCTTTGAGCCGCAAATGGAAGGGCTCACCGATGATCAACTGCGTGATAAGGTGCAGCAATGGCAGAATCAGCTGAAAAACGGAGGCGAGATTGATCCGCTTTTGCCGGAAGTATTCGCATTGGTCCGGGAAGCCTCCAGGCGTACCCTGGGTCTGCGCCATTTTGACGAGCAGCTGGTTGGCGGAATCGTGCTGCATAAGGGCATGATCGCCGAAATGAAAACCGGTGAGGGTAAAACCCTGGTGGCAACATTGCCCGTGGTTCTGAACGCGCTTAGCGGCAAGGGCGTGCATGTGGTCACGGTCAATGACTACCTTGCCAGCCGCGACGCGGAGTGGATGGGCAAGGTGTACAATTTTCTGGGGCTCACTGTCGGCGTTGTAACCAATGAAATGGACGATGACCAGCGCAAGACTGCTTATGCCTCGGATATCACCTACGGCACCAATAATGAGTTCGGCTTTGATTATCTGCGGGACAACATGAAGTTTTATGCCGAGCAGCTCGCGCAAAGGGAATTGCACTACGCCATCGTGGACGAGGTCGATTCGATCCTGATTGACGAAGCCCGGACTCCGCTTATCATCTCCGGACCCTCGGATGAGAACACTTCCATGTATTCCGAGATTGACCGCATAATTCCCGGCCTTAAACGCGATGAGGATTTTACTATTGACGAAAAGGCCAAGAGCGTGGCCCTTACCGATGAAGGCGTGCAGAAGTGCGAAGATATCCTCCAGATCGACAATCTGTTCGATCCCAAAAATATTAACTACCAGCACCATATCCTGCAGGGACTCAAGGCGCATTATCTTTTTACCCGGGACAAGGACTATATAGTCAAGGACGGGCAGGTGATTATCGTTGATGAATTCACCGGGCGCCTGATGCCCGGCCGCCGTTTCAGCGAAGGCCTGCATCAGGCTTTGGAAGCCAAGGAAAAGGTCAAGGTCGAATCCGAAAATCAGACCCTGGCCTCGATCACATTTCAGAATTATTTCCGCATGTACGACAAGCTGGCCGGCATGACCGGGACCGCTGACACGGAAGCAGTGGAGTTCAAGCAGATATATAATCTGGACGTGTCTGTTATTCCCACGCACGAGACAATGATCCGCAAGGATTTTCCGGACGTGGTCCTCCGCACCCAGGAAGAAAAATTCCAGGCCATTGCCCAGGATTTGCGCGATTTGTATCAAAAGGGACAGCCGGTGCTGGTCGGAACCACTTCAATCGAGAATTCGGAAAAGCTTTCCTGGATGCTCAAGAAAATGAAAGTTCCGCATGAGGTGTTAAACGCCAAGCATCACGAAAAGGAAGCGCAGATCGTGGCCGAGGCCGGTGAAAAAGGAAGGGTGACCATTGCCACCAACATGGCCGGGCGCGGAACGGATATAGTTCTGGGAGAAGGAGTCCGGGAGCTGGGGGGATTACATATTCTGGGAACAGAACGTCACGAAAGCCGGCGTATCGACAATCAGCTCCGGGGACGTTCCGGCCGGCAGGGCGATCCCGGCTCATCGCGTTTTTATCTGGCTTTGGACGATGATCTCCTGCGGCTTTTCGGTTCGGAGCGCATTTCCGGGCTCATGGATAAAATGGGCATGGAAGATGGCCAGGCCATTGAAAACAAGATGATTTCCCGGGCAATCGAGAACGCGCAAAGACGGGTCGAGGGCCATAATTTTGAAATTCGAAAACAGCTTCTGGAATACGACGATGTAATGAATCAGCAAAGGGAAGTCATTTATTCCCAACGCAAGGAAATCATGCAGGCGGACGATCTGATTGACCTCCTGGATGAATTTATCGAGGATATTCTCGCTGATATATTTGCGCCGGTGGACGAAGCCGGAAAAGACGGCCCGGAGACTGAAACGCGGCAAATAGTCGCGGCCAGGCTGGAAGAAGTTTTTAATCTGGACCGGGCGGCGCTGGAAAAGGAACTCATACCCCGTGAAGAGGCCGGAAAGCAGGTCCGAAGCAGACTGGAAAGCTTGAAAGCCGATTCCGGAGACTATTATCACGAAATAGTCCGTTTTTTCCTTCTGGAGAACCTGGACCGGAACTGGAAAGAACATTTGCTGAATATGGACCATCTGAAGGAGGGCATCGGGCTGCGTGGATATGGCCAGAAAGACCCGAAGCAGGAATACAAACGCGAGGGTTTTGATCTTTTCCAGGAACTCCTGGTAAGGATCAAGGAAAGTACTTTGCGCGATTTGTGCCGGATAAGGATCAAGGCCGCTCCTGCCGAGCATGAATTCAAACATGAGGAGCAGGCGAACCTGCAGTATGCCGGGGGCGGAGATGGAACCGGGTCGGCAAAGCCGGAAACGGTGAAGCGCAAATCGCCCAAGGTCGGGCGTAATGATCCCTGCCCGTGCGGAAGCGGCAAAAAATATAAGAAATGCTGCGGAAAATAGTTTGCATTCGTAAAAAAGTATCTGTTCACTATTTTTTTATATAGTGAATAGTTACAAAAAAATCCGGATTGAAGTCACCAGGATCTCCATTGATAAAAAATAAGGCTCTTTGACGGCATGCATGGATTTTCCTGCGAGTTATTCTCCTGATCCTTTTGCTGCCGAACTTGCGGTTCTGTATTTTCTAAATCCCGCCAAAGGGGGATGCTTGCCCCCTTCGGCTTCGCTGGTTCCAGGGGAAGGCAGTTTTTGTTATCGGCAATGCCAATTGGTTTGAAAGCTTATGTTTGTGTTCCGTCCCGCGGTCCGCTTTCCCCCTTTTGGCGAGGGCAGGAAAATATGCAAACCTTTCGTCAGGAACATCAGAAAGGATCACTCGAATAAAATCCCTGCGCCACGTCGGGGAACCAGAAATAAGCTGGACAGGGCACAGCGGATGCCGGACGATGAAGAATATAAGCGGAGGTTGAGATGAGACTAAAGATTCCCAGGGGGTATAAATTTGCTGCGTATCCCGGCGGTTTGCGCTACAAGGGGCGCAATGACCTGGCCCTGGTCTATAGCGATGTTCCCGCGGCGGCAGCCGGCGTATTTACCCAAAACCGGTTCAAGGCCGCTCCGGTCATTGTCGCCCGGGAAAGAATTGCCAGCATGTTTCCGGTGCAGGCCCTTTTTATCAATTCCGGTCAGGCCAATGCCTGTACCGGAGAACAGGGCATAATGGATTGCAGAAAGAGCCTGGATCTGCTTGCCGCGGAATTGTCCATTGAAGAGCAGGCCATACTTCCGGCGTCAACCGGAGTGATCGGGGAGCCGATGCCCATGGATACTTTGCGCCAGGCTCTGCCGGGACTGGCCGGGAAAGTTGGATGCTCATCACCTGTGGACGCGGCCAAGGCGATTATGACCACGGACAAATTCCCCAAAATTTCCGCGGCGCAGCTCAAAGTACCCGGAGAACATGTCCGGATCATGGGGCTGGCCAAAGGGGCGGGCATGATTTGCCCGGACATGGCCACAATGCTTGCTTTTATCCTGTGCGATGCCCGGATATCCCCGGATTTGTGGCAGGAAATGCTCAAGTCCGCGGTGCGGGAAAGTTTCAACGCCATAACCGTTGACGGGGACACAAGCACCAATGATTGTGTTCTGGCCCTGGCCAACGGTTCCGGAGGCGGGGAAATAGGCGGCCGGGACAATCAGGAGTTTTATTCCGCCTTGAGGCAGGTCTGCCAGGATCTGGCCTATCAGATAGTCCAGGATGCCGAGGGCGGAACAAAGGTTGTTCATGTCAATGTTTTCGGCGGCAGGGACGCCCGGGAAGCCCAATTGGCCGCCAGGGCAGTGGGCAATTCGCCCCTGGTCAAGACGGCCCTTTATGGAAATGATCCTAATTGGGGACGGATCGTGGCTGCATTGGGCCGGAGCGGAGCGGATTTCGACACGGAAGAAGTTCGGGTTTCTATCGGCTCCCTGTGTGTTTTTGAGCGCGGACGGCCCGCGGAAATGGATATAGACGCAGTTTTTTCCCGCTTTTTACGGGCCTCAGATGTGCATATTGATGTCCAGCTGGGATCCGGTCCGGGCGAATATAGTCTTAAAACCTCGGATTTGAGTCATGAATACGTGAGCATAAACGCAGAGTACAGGACTTGAGGGAACATGGACGAAAAAAAAAGTATCGACTGGAAATGTCTGACTGATTTTTTCTTTGAAGTCGGCATGCTAAAAAAAACGCCCCGGACCGGGTATCAATTTCTGGGAAGCGGAAAGGAAAATGTGGCCGAACATTCATTCCGCACGGCGGTCATGGGTTTTGTCCTGGCCGCAATAAACGGCGCCGACCGTTATAAAACCATGCTCATGTGTCTGTTTCATGATATGCATGAAGCCAGGACCGGAGACTTCAACTATGTCAACCGCATGTATAATGCCTCGAACCAAAAACAGGCCCTGAATGATTGTCTTGCCGGCACCGGTATCGGGTCCGAGGTCTCGGAATTGTTCGAGGAGCTCGAAGACGCGGCCAGTCTGGAGGCAAAATTGGCCCAGGACGCGGACCAGCTTGATTTTATATTTGAATTAAAGGAACAATTGGATTCGGGCAATGGCGCGGCTGCAAAATGGCTGGACTGCGCGATGGAAAGACTGCGCACGGAAAGCGGAAAAAACCTGGGCAGACAAGTCCTGAATACCCATTCTTCCGAGTGGTGGTTCAACCTGGCTGATCATAACTGGTGGACAAAAGGGAACGGAAGAAAATGAATTTTTAGGCCGCTTTAACGAATCGGGGGTTGATTTTCGGTTCTCCGGCGGAGGAAATGGATTTTTTGTTTGGCGGCAAAACAGGCAAGAAATGAATTATCGAAAATACGGGCATGATAAAAAGCGCAACAGGCAGTTTTTGCTTCTGGGGCTGGCCAGTTCCCTGGCGGTTCATTTTTTCATGCTCTCCCTGGCAATGGCCTGCTGGGGACCGCGCAAAGATATTGCCCGCGATAATGCGCTTGATAGACCCAAGCAGGATTTGGTCCTGGAACTGGAAAACATGCATAAATTGCGCAGGGAAATCGCCCGGGAAAGTAATAAGAATAAAGAGCCGCGCGTTCCCAGGCTGGCCGCCCGCTCGGCATTGCAGGACGGATCAAATGCTCCCGGCCGGGACAGACTCAGCCTGGACGACCCGAAGCTTGAAGCCCGGTTGCGCGGCTATAAAAAAGGAGTGATGCGGGTTTGGCGGAAAGCCGCGCCGGCTGCACCCGGTTTCGCGGTGGTTGTTTTTAAAACTGGCGGTAATGGATGCCTGACGGATTATTATGTCCGGCAAATGAGCGGCGGCACAGATTTCAGGTTGTTTTTGCGCGAATTCATGCGCGAGCTTATGGGGATCAGGCTGGTTGATTCCGCGCTCGGATCTTCGGACTGGTTTGAATGTGAATTTCGTGTGCGGGCCAATCTGGCTGAGGAGGATCGGGATGAATAAATTTAAATGGTTGCCCCCGGTTCTGATCGCCTTGTGCATTACCGTGGCCGTATGCTGGTCCTATCTATGGAGTCCCGATTTTTTACGCGTTATGGAATTGAAGGCCTATGATCTGCGCCTGGAAGCCCGGGGGCAAATTCCTGTCTCCGACCGTGTTGCCCTGATTGCCATCGACGAAAAAAGTCTGGAGACGGTCGGACGCTGGCCCTGGTCCAGGGAGGTAATGGCCGATCTGGTCCGCGAAATAGATGCCTGCGGGCCAAAAGCACTCGGTTTTGACATCAGTTTTTTTGACCCCCAGGAAAGTCCGGCTGGAGACGAGCTGATAAATTTGGCGAAAAATGCCGAAGAACTCGGACTTTTGCCCAATCCGGAATTGGCCGCGTATATAAAAAAACGGCTTGCAAAAACGAACCCTGATCTGCTGCTGGCCAGGACCCTGGCTTCCGCCCGCAGTCCGCAGGTTCTTGGGTATTATTTCAATCTCGACCCCGGAGCGGAAAAAGGGCGGGACACCCTGCAGAGCGCTGTCCAGTATCCGGTGCAGAGATTTGTGGGGAAAGACAAAAACGTTGCGCTGAAACTTCCGCGCGGCTACAAGGCCAGGACCAATATCCCGCTGCTGGCCAGGGCCTCGGGAGAACAGGCATATTTCAACGTTATTCCGGATATGGACGGGACTATAAGGCGTTATCCTCTGGCCATAGACCATGGCGGCAAATATTTCGCGCCGCTCGCGGCCGGTCTGGCCCGGCTTTCCGACAGCTCCGAGATAGCATCGCTTATGCTTTCTTCCTCCGGAATGATAGGAGTCCGGGTGGGCGATTTTTTTGTCCCCAGCGATGAACGCGGTTATATGCTTCTGGATTTTCGGGGTCCGGCCGGAAGCATTCCGACTTATCCAGCCTGGAAGCTTTTTACAAAAAATTTTGCTGAAAATGAACTCAAAGACAAATATGTCCTGCTCGGAGTCACCGCGCCCGGCGTATATGATTTGCGGGTCACTCCGGTGGGAGTGGCCTATCCCGGGCTTGAGATTCAAGCCACGGCACTGGATCAGATCCTGGCCGGCGACTTTATCAGCCGGCCGGCGTGGGCCCCGCTTTTCGACCTGGCGGCTATTTGGGTTCTGGGTCTGTTTTGTTTAATTTTTTTATGGCGCTTGAGCCCTTTTTTGTCCCTGGCCGGATTTGCCGCGGCCGGAGCGGGATATATCATCGGAAACTATTATCTGCTCGCAGCCGGCCGATACTGGGTAAGCATGGTTTATCCCCTGCTGGCCCTCGGCTGTAATTATCTGGCGCTCAATGTCTATCGCTTTATGTTCGCCGACCGGCAGAAACGGCGCATACGCAAGGCATTCAGCAAATATCTGGATCCCAATGTGGTCCAGCAGGTGGTGGCCAATCCGGAGCGTTTATGCCTGGGCGGGGAAAAGCAGGAGCTTACCGTTTTGTTTTCGGATATCCGCGGGTTTACCTCCATTTCCGAGGGATTGGAACCGGGACAGCTGGTTCGTCTGCTCAACGCCTATTTGACGCGCATGACCAAGATCATTACCCAGCGGCGCGGTCTGCTTGATAAATATATCGGAGACGCGATAATGGCCGTTTTCGGCGCTCCGCTGCATTTTAAGGATCATTCCGCGCAGGCTTGCCTTTCCGGGCTGCTTATGGTTCGAGAGTTGAAGGAATTCAATAAGGAATGGGAAGAATCCCTTGGAAAACCTCTGGATATCGGAGTGGGAATAAACACGGGTGAAATGGTTGCCGGGAATATGGGTTCGGAAGACAGATTCGATTACACGGTCATGGGCGATCATGTGAATCTGGCTTCCAGGCTGGAAGGTCTGAACAAACAATACGGCACCCGGCTGATTGTCAGCGAATATACCCGCAATCAGGCTTTGGAAGGCTTCTGGTTCCGCAGTCTGGACCTGGTTCAGGTCAAAGGCAGGGACAAGGCAGTGGCCATATTTGAACTTTTAGCGGAAAAAAGCATGCCCTGTCCGCTGGGCTATCTGGATGAATACGAACAAATGGTAGAGATGTACCGCAAGGGGCAATTCGTAAACTCCCGGGAAGTATGTGCCCGGCTTATGCAGGACAACCCGGAAGATCCGGTGCTCAAGGTATACGCGCGCAGGCTGGAGGAATTAATTGCCTCTCCCCCGGAAGAATGGACGGGAGTTTATATTTTCAGCACAAAATAAAATCGGTCCCGTATCTGTTCAGCAGATTTTTTGCGTGTGCTGAACGGTTATGCGGTCTCTTAACATTGTCCAAAGTGTGCGCATGTTGTTCAGCTCCGGCGGACAGGCGTTTTACTGTAATTCGACGGGAATTTGAATGCTAAATTTTTTCGGCTGGCTGGGAAGAAAAACGCTCGGATTGTTGACCGAGATGGGACAGATAGTGCTCTTGTTCGCGAGCGCTTGCTACTGGCTGTTTCGTCCACCTTTCCGCTGGCGTCTTTTTTTCAAGCAGATGGAATTCATAGGTTTTCATTCCATTTTCGTGGTCGGTTTGACCGGGCTGTTCACCGGCATGGTCCTGGCTTTACAGACCTTCTACGCGTTCAGTATGTTTTCCGCGGAAAGCCTGGTCGGGGCGACCGTGGCCCTGTCAATGACCCGCGAACTCGGTCCGGTGATAACCGCGCTTATGGTCACCGGCCGGGCGGGTTCCTCTATTGCCGCGGAACTTGGAACAATGCGGGTCACGGAGCAGGTGGACGCCCTTACCGTGATGGCCATAAGCCCGGTACAGTATCTGGTTGTCCCGCGTATTCTGGCCGCTGTTGTTGTTTTGCCGCTGCTTACCGTAATCAGTGATTTTATAGGGATATTCGGTGGATATCTGGTCGGGGTAAAGCTTCTGGGCATAAACGGCGGCCTGTTTATGAACAAGATTTATGAATTCCTGGAAGTGGAAGATATATATAACGGACTGGTAAAAGCCGCGTTCTTCGGCCTTCTTTTGGCGTTGATCGGTTGCTACAAAGGATTTTATACCAGCGGCGGAGCCGAGGGCGTTGGAAAAGCCACTACTCAAGCGGTGGTCATGGCTTCTGTTTTGATTTTGATGAGTGATTATGTGATGACCGCGCTTATGTTTTGATCAGAGCTGAAATCAGTTGTGAGGCGGATTGCTTCGCGCATAAATAAAATGAACGTAACTATTCACTGCATAGAAAAATGGTGAACAGATATAAATGAACAGTGTAAACAACAACCCGGCAATAGAATTCAAGCAGGTCTTTAAGAGCTTCGGAGCGCAGGAAGTTCTCAAAGGGGTGGATGCTGTTTTGCCCCGGGACAAGGTCAATGTTATTATCGGACGCAGCGGCGGCGGCAAGAGTGTGCTCTTAAAGCATATAATCGGGCTGCTCAGGCCTGATTCCGGGCGCGTTCTTGTGCAGGGCAGAGATATCGTCGGCCTTAAGGAGCGCCAATTGTCCGAGGTCCGCCGTGGTTTCGGGATGCTCTTTCAGGAGGCCGCCCTTTTTGACTCGCTGACCGTCTTTGAAAATGTGGTTTTTCCCCTCATTGAGCATACCAAAAAAAGCAGGAAAGAACTCAAAGAAATAGTGGAGGACAAACTTGCTTCCGTGGGCCTGAAGGACATGGGCTATAAAATGCCTTCAGAACTTTCCGGCGGCATGCGCAAGCGTGTTGGTCTGGCCAGGGCTTTGGCTTTGGACCCCAGGATAGTCTTATTTGATGAACCTACTTCCGGGCTGGATCCGGTAATGTCCGCGGCTATAAATGAACTTATTGTCCGCACCAAGGAAGAGTTCAACGCCACCTGCGTGGTAATCAGCCACGACATACAGGCGACCATGAATACTGCGGACAATATTTTCATGCTTTATGAGGGGCGGATAATCGCCGAAGGTGATCCGCAGACAATCGCGAACTGGGATGATCCGGTGGTGCATCAATTTATCCACGGTCAGGCCCAGGGACCGATTAAGGTTAATTAGTTTTTATTCCGAATTGGAAACCTGATATTTATAAATCCGGAAGTTCTGAATTTTCGGAGAAGAATTGATTAATTGTATTTGTTGACCAAAAGTGGAGTCTTTATGGCGTCTAAAGCGGGGATGGAAGTCAAGGTCGGAATTTTTGTCTTTGCGGCCATAGTGGCCCTGGCATACATGACCACTCAAGTAAGCAAGGGCAAGAAGGTTACCGGGGATATGTATGATGTTCAGGTCTTTTTTGAGAATATAAGCGGCCTGAAAAAGAATGCTCCGGTGGAGATCGCCGGGATCGAGGTCGGACTGGTCAAGGATATCGTCCTTGATGATTCCCGGGCCAGGGTGACGCTGGCAGTCAGGCCGGACGTGACCCTGCATTCGGATTCCGTTGCCAGCGTGCGCACCCGGGGGGTGCTGGGGGATAAATATGTGGAAATCGAACCCGGCAGCGGAGCCTCTCCCGTCCTTAAAAGCGGAGAGCGGATATCGCGTTCCGAATCGCAGGCGGACATGGATCAGCTTTTTCAGAAAGTGGGCAAAATAGCCGATGATATCGGCAGGGTGGCCGAGAGCGTGTCCAATGTCATGGGCGGAAAAAAGGGCGAGCAGGATCTGCGCCTGTTGGTCCGGAATTTAAAGGAGATGTCTGTCGGCTTGAATCGTATGGTCCAGAACAACGCTAACGGCGTTGATCTGATTGTTTCCAACCTGAAAGACTTTTCCTCGGATCTAAAGGATGTCTCGGGGACGAACAAGCAGGCCTTAAATAAAATAATCGCTAATTTCGAAACGGCCTCCGGTGAGATGAAGACCACCATGACCCGTATGAATTCTCTTCTGGCCAAGGCCGAAAACGGAAAAGGGACAATGGGCAAGCTCATGTCCGATGAGCAGATGGGGCAGGATTTGAAGGAAAGTGTGGCTTCGCTCAAGAATGTTTCCAAGAAGATAGACGAGGGCAAAGGGACCCTGGGCAAACTGGTAAATGACGATAACACCGGTCGGGAGCTGGACAAGGCCCTGGAAGGAATCAATAAGTACCTGGCCAAACAGGACGAGTTCAAGACCTCGGTGGACTTCCACTCCGAATGGATGGCTGCTTCCGGGGACGTCAAATCCTATCTGAATCTCAAATTGCAGCCCTCCGAGGATAAGTATTATCTTTTGGGGATCGTGGATGATCCCAAGGGTCGGACCGAGACCACGATAACCAAGACGGATTGGTCCGGATCCGGCGGGAAAGGATGGAAGGAGGAACACGAGGAAGAGACCAAGGAGGACAGACTTAAATTCAACGCCCAGCTGGCCAAGCGCTGGCATGACCTGGTCTTGCGCGGAGGTATAATCGAGTCCTCCGGCGGTTTCGGCCTGGATTATTATTTATGGGATGACCGGATAAAACTGTATGCTGAAGTCTTTGATTTTGATGATCAAGATCCTCCGCATCTCAAGGCCGGCGGCAACCTGTATTTTCTGCGCAATTTTTATATAACGGCGGGCATGGATGATTTTGTAAGCGATACCGGGGACGAATCCTTTTTTGCCGGTGCCGGAATCTATTTCACGGACGATGATCTCAAATATCTGATGTCCAGTGCCCCGGTCAGCACGGAGCAATAATGCAACTGGCAGTAATTTCCGATACCCATCTTGACGTCCCGGATGACCTGCTGGTCTTTGCCTTTGAAAAATATCTGCAGTCCGCGGATATGCTTATTCATTGCGGCGATTTTACCGGAGAGGAAGTTTACGCCTATCTGAATTACCATCCCAATTTCCTGGCTGTTCGCGGCAATTGTGATTATTTTAGGGGCAGTGCGGATTTGCCCGTTAATCTTTCCATGAATATAGGCGGGCGCAAGGTCTGCGCGGCGCATGGCTGGGGCAGGCGCCATGAGGTCGGAGAAAACGTGGCCCGGAGTTTTGGCCCGGGACCGGACCTTGTTTTGTACGGCCATACCCACGAACGCTTTGCGGGATCGGCCTCGACCGGGGCGCTTTTGGTCAACCCGGGCGCTCTGTTCAAACCTAAAAGCGGCGCTCCGTCCATCGCCTTGATCGAAATGAGCATTGAACCTCGGGTGCAATTCGTGGACCTGAGTTGCAAACCTTCCGGTTCGGGCTCTTGTGAAAATTAATTCTTTTGGAATCTTCGACAAACGGCATGGATTCTTGAGCTATATTCTTCTAATCCTTTTGGTGCTGTATCTGTTCACTCAATTTTTTGCTTCTCCTGCTTTCGGCCTGTCGCAAGCTTTTCGCAAAAAATTCGGTGAACTTTTTAATATATTGATATAGTAACCTTTTTAATTCATTGACACAGCTGTAAAAAGTCGAAGACGGAAGTTAAACGCACAGTTTTAATTTCACAACTATTTGATTTTACTTAAAACTTAACACTGCCTGCAAAAATTTATTCTTTGCAGGCGCATCATCATTATGCAAACGGCTGACTTTCAACCATGATCACCCGCATTGAACTTTTCAATTTCATGTCGCATGAGCACACTGTAATCGAGCTTTCCTCCGGCCTGACCGTGCTTGTCGGCGAAAACAACACCGGCAAGTCGGCGGTCATAAGCGCCCTGCAGGCGCTTTGCCGCAATGCTTCCGGAGATTTCATGGTCCGGCATGGCAAAAAGGATTGCCGGGTCAAAGTGAGTACATCGGAAGGACACGAACTGGAGTGGAGAAGGAATAAAGGGGTTGTGAGCTACACGCTGAACGGACGCACTGTGCATCGTTTGCGCGGTTCGCTTCCCGAGGATCTGCATTCGCTTTTGCGTCTTCCCCTGGTCGAAGCGGAAAAGGATTATTTTGATATTCATTTTGGTGAACAAAAGGATCCGATTTTTCTCTTGAATCAGTCCCCGGCCAAACGGGCCGCTTTTTTTGCTTCTTCCTCGGATACGAGCAAACTGGTCGAAATACAGAATGTGCACCGGACAAAAGTGCAGGAGGCCAAGGCCGGAAAAAAACAGCTTCGGGCGGAAAAGGAGCGGGCGGAAGCCAGGATGGAGATTCTGCGCCCGGTGGATAAAATCGAAAGTGATCTTTTATATCTGGAAAAGGAACATGTGCGATTGTTGAAGGTCATGTCCAGGGCGGAAAAACTGCATGATCTGAATTTAATCCTGGAGAAAAAAACAGGCGAGGTTGAGGCGCTTCAATGCGCAAAGCGGACTTTCCTGGAACTGAAGGGGCCGCCTGTTTTACAAGCGCTTCGGCCGCTTGAAAAATTGGCCGGAGATCTTGAAAAGAGTATTTTTGAGACAAAAAGCGGCGAAAAGCGAGCCGAAAGTCTTGACCCCCTTGTGCCGCCGCCTGAGCTGGAGCAAACTGTGCCCTTACGCTCTTTGTCTGAAAACATGGATACATCCCTGCGCGAGTTTGAATATTTGCGCAAGAAGGAGGGCGTTTTAAGCCCTCTTCAGCCTCGGCCAAAGTTGGCTGATATTAAGGGGCTGCAGGCATTAATCCGGGAAATGGAAAATACGCGGGCAGCACTCGGGGATTATTCTGGCCGGAAGTCGGCCCTGGATTTTTTGGCAAATCCGCCGGTTTTTAAAGAGTGTGCACGGTTGCGATGGTTGACGGATCAATTGGAAAAAGGCCTCTTTTCCCTTGATCGCGCCCGGCAGGAAAGTGCGATCCTGGAAAAATGCCAGCCTCCTCCGGAACAGGCCCGGACCGGGCCTGTAAAACAGTTGATAAAAAGCATCGAGAGACAAATGCAGGTGGTGCACGGGTACACGGCCCGGGAAAAAATTTTGTCTGTCCGTCTCTGTCCCTTGCCGGAACAGGCTCCCCTGGAAAATGTATTGAATATGGCCGCGTGCCTTGAAAAAGCCGTGCGGGAAGTCAAGAAAAATGAAAAGACATTGAAGGACACCAAGGCTGCCTGCGCGCGGGCGGAAAAAAAACTGCGCGCGGTAGTGGCAAAAATGGGCGCATGTCCTACCTGCGGCCAGAAGATGGATTTTGAGCACTTGGTGAATAGACCCGGACCCGGAGAAGTTTGAATATGCATGAACTGGAATTCAGGCAGCGCTATGCAGGTCTTTTGATTATCGGCGATCCTCATTTGGAGGCGCGCAAGCCGGGTTTTAGAAAGGATGACTATCCGCGGACCATCTTGAATAAACTAACCTGGCTTTTGGACTATGCGCAACGGAAGAATTTTTTCCCGCTTATTCTTGGGGATTTATTTCACTTGCCGCGCAATAATCCCAACTGGCTTCTGGTGGAAATAATCAGACTGTTTGTCAATCCTATCGCGGGAATTTACGGCAATCATGACGTGCATGAAAACGTGATTAATTCTGATGACAGCATAAGCGTGATTGCCGAGGCCAGCAATCTGCACCTCCTTGACGAACAGCTTTGTCTGCGATTGAACATTAAGGACATGCCGGTGTTGATCGGAGGAACGCCCTGGGGGCGGAAGTTGCCGGATAAGCTGCGTTTGGAAGACCGCAAGGAGGCCGGTTTTGTGCTCTGGCTGGCGCATCATGATTTAAAAGTACCGGGATATGAAGAACAGGGCTGGCTTAAGCCGAAAGAATTACCGGGGATAGATGTGGTGGTAAACGGGCATATCCACCGCAATCTGGAGCCGCTGCGCAAAAAAGGAACCCTATGGCTGACGCCGGGGAATATAAGCAGACGATCGCGCGGGGACGCGGTCAGGGAGCATGTTCCGTCCGCGTTGGTTATACATTTTTTACGCGGCCGCCCGGTTACGGAATATGTTGAAGTCCCGCATGAACCGTTTGACACTGTTTTTTATCCGCAGGCGGTATCCGAGGATTTGCGCATCGCGGGCTCGGCGTTTGTTGACGGCCTGTCCGAACTTCAGGCCCGGCGGACTGAAAGCGGGGAAGGACTGAACTATTTTCTTGAAAAAAATCTTGGCCAGTTTGAATCCGATGTCGCGGAGGAAATACAAAAATTGGCCCGGGAGGTATTGCAAAATGGTGAATAAAAAAGGCTCTGAAAAGCAGAGCATGGAAGAATTAACCGAACGATATAAAAAATTGGACCGGGAAAAGACAACAACTGAGGCCAACCTGAAAATGGCCAAAGACAGGCTGGAAGAACTGCAGAAAGAGGCCCGGGAGCAATACGGAACGGATGATCCGGAAGAACTCAAGCGGCTTTTGGAGCAAATGGAGGAAGAAAACGAACGCAAGCGTTCTGAATATCAGCAATTGCTGGATAAAGTGGAAAACGATCTGCGTGCGGTAAAGGAAAGTTTTGCGAATGGTTTTGCCAGTGAAAACGAGGAGTAGCGCATGCGCGCCTCGGAAAGTTTGAAAACGCCGCAAAAAGCCCGGGAGGAACTGATTCGCCTGTCAACTTTGCAGGATGAAGCCCATAAGAAATTTGCCCGGGTAGAACGTGACTTAAATCAGGTCGAAGCTTATCTAAATTTGTCCGAAAAGGTCAGCGCGGCGCTGGATTCTTTAAGCAGCAAGCTTTTCAGAGAACTTTTGGATGTGATTGACGCCAAAATGACCATTGCCCTGCAGGAAGTGCTGGAACAGCCGGTTTGCTTGAAGTCCGACGTTAACTGGAAGAGAAATAACGTCAGTGTGGATTTTTTTATAGACCGCGGCGGAAACAGGGAAGATATCATGAAGGGACAGGGAGGGTCCGTGGCCAATATCCTTTCGGTCGGATTGCGTATGTTTGCTTTGACCACCCTGGATGAACAAACGCACAGAAGATTTTTGGTCCTGGATGAACAGGATTGCTGGCTGCATCCGGAACTTGTGCCCCGACTGGTCAAGATCGTGCACGAAGCCGGCCGGGAGCTTGGATTTCAGGTGCTGATGATTTCCCACCACGATGCCTCCCTTTTTGCCCGCTACGCGGATCGCGTTTACCGCCTATTGCCCGCGACCAGCGGCGTACGTGTCGAACGGGAAAAGAAGGAGCCGTAGATATTTTGTACTTGTACGCAAAAAAATCCGGTGTTTTTTGCGGGTGCTGAATAATGCCCCCTGGCGTTAAGATTGAATTAGATATTGACAACTTGCCCGGATTGTTTTTTGCTTAACATATAAAGTTCAGGATTGGTTTCTTTGCGTGGCAGGAGTTTCAAAGCGCAAACCAAGGAATATTGATTTTTAACTACCAGGAGGGGCAAATGGCAAAAAAGATTGTTTTGGGTTTGGCGTTGATCGGATTCGTTTTTTCCGCGGGGCTTGTCTCCGCCCAGGGTCTGAATGATTTGAATCTGGTGACCGAGCAGTATCCTCCATACAATTTCGAGCAGGATGGCAACCTGCAGGGCATTTCCATTGATTATCTTGTCCAGGCTCTGCAACAAGCCGGTTCCGATCTCGGACGTTCCGATATCAGGCTTTTGCCCTGGGCCAAGGGATACGACATGGCTTTAAATCAGCCCGGCACCCTTCTTTTTGCCACAACGCGCACGGAGCAGCGCGAAGAGCTGTTTAAATGGGCCGGTCCGATCGCTCCGACAAAGATTTCGCTGGTGGCCAAGAAAGACAGTAATGTGCGCATCGATAATTTAAGCGATATAATGGACAAGGATTATACCATAGGCGTCATTCGGGACGATGTCGGTGAACAGCTTTTGAAAGAGGGTGGAGTCCCGGACGGAAATATAGACGCGGTCGCCAAGGCGGTTTTGAACATCAAGAAGCTTGATCGCGGCCGGATTGATGCCTGGGCCTATGAAGAAAACGTCGCCATGTGGCTGATCAAGTCCAACGGATTTGACCCCGGCAATTTTGAACCGGTTTATGAATTGGAAAAAGCCGAACTTTTTTACGCCTTTCATAAAGACACTCCGCAAGATACGGTAAACAAACTGCAGAATGCCTTGGACGCGGTCAAACAAGGCGGAAAATATGATCAGATATTGGATACTTATCGTTAAATCCAGCCGGGTTCCGTTGCGCATCAGGGAACGGAACCCGAAATTACACAGGAAATATTGATGAAAAAATCCGGTTTTTCCATTACCCAGATTGTCTCCGTTTCTTTAGTGTTGGTCCTGGTCGCATCGCTCGGGGCTTTCGGGATTTATAACTATATGCAGCAAAGAAGCACCGCGCTTGACGCCTTGAACAACAAGGCGCGGAATATCGCCCAGCGCTGCGCATTCAATATGGCCCCTCCCATGTGGAATCTGGACAATGCGCAGGGCGAAAAAATAATCGACAGTGAAATGGCTGATCGTGATTTATACGCGGTTGTGGTGCAGGAAAAAAACGGCCGCTTGTTCGCGGCTAAAATACGCGGTGAAGATTGGAAGCCAGTGGCGTTTAAAGAGATAGAAAGCCTTGAGGATTCCGGATTTATTATTTCCAAGAAAAAGATCTCCAGAAAAGATGAGGTTCTTGGAACTGTTCAGGCATACATGACTCCGAAATTTGTATACACGGAATTGAAGCATGTTCTGTATGTGACGCTTATTTCCTTTGTTGGCATAGGCGTTTTGATTCTGGCGGTTCTTTTCGGGCTGATCCGTTCCCTGCTTATAAAGCCCGTTCTGGCGATAAAGGCTTTCGCGGAAAAAGTCGGCGAGGGTGATCTGCAGACCACGCCTCCTACGGGCAAATTTGTCGGAGAGCTGTACAGTTTAAAAAATGCTCAAATGAAGATGGTCGGCAATTTAAAAAAGAAAATAGAAGAGGTTCAGGCCAAGGAAGCCGAGGCCAATGAAATGGCCGAAAAGACCAAGTCGGCTCTGGACGAAGCCAGGGAAGCCAAGAGTTTGGCGGAAAAGGCGAAACAGCAAGGCTTCAGTGAGGCGGCGGACAAACTGGCGACGATTGTCCAGCGAATCAGTGAGGCGTCGGAAAAGATGCTTACCCAGATTCAGGAGTCGGGCAACGCCTCAGAAGAGCAAAAAAACCGCGCCAGCGAGGTGGCCACGGCAATGGAGCAGATGAATGCCTCCGTGCTGGAGATTGCCCAGAATGCCTCCAACGCGGCTGAAGGCTCGGACAAGGCCCGGTCAAAGGCCGAGGGTGGATCGCAAAAAGTAAATCAATTGCTGGAGGCGATAACCCTGGTCAACAGAAAAGCGAGCGCGCTGCAGGAGAGTTTGCGCGATCTGGGCGGACAGGCGGACAGCATCGGCCAGGTCATGACTGTGATCAATGACATCGCGGACCAGACCAATCTTTTGGCCCTGAATGCCGCTATTGAAGCGGCCCGTGCCGGAGAGGCCGGTCGGGGCTTCGCGGTTGTGGCCGATGAAGTGCGCAAACTGGCGGAAAAAACCATGTCCGCGACCAAGGAAGTCGGTGAAGCGGTCAGCAATATCCAGGAAGGCAGCAAGCTTAATATCTCCAACATGGAGGAAGCTGAAAAGTCGATAGGCGAGACCAATGATCTGGCCCAGGAATCCGGCGCTGTCCTGGAGGAAATTGTGGATATAGTCGAACAAAACGCGGATCAGGTGCGCAATATTGCCACCGCGTCCGAGGAGCAGTCCTCAGCCTCGGAAGAGGTGGCCAACGCGACTGATGATATAAACCGCATAGCTTCGGAAACCGCGGATGCGGTAGCGGAATCCCGGGACGCGGTGGACGAGCTCTCCCGTTTGGCCAAGGATCTGGAGGAGATTATTGCTGAAATGGGCGATAAATAAGGTTTTCGGTCGGCAGTGGATTATATTTGCTTGGAAATTTAGACTCTTCGACGGAATGCGTGGATTTTTGCGAGTTATTCTTTTGATGCCGAACTTTCGGCTCTGTATTTTCTAAGCCCCGCCGAAGGGGGATGCCTGCCCCCTCCGGACTCGCTGCCCCGGAGGATAATCAAAATAAAATGTGATGCCGGCAATGTATGGATGTAGAAACGCAAAAAAATGGGCTTACGAAGTTTATTGCGTAAGCCCGTGATTTTTATGGTCGGGAAGACTGGATTCGAACCAGCGGCCCCCTGCTCCCAAGGCAGGTGCGCTACCAGGCTGCGCCACTTCCCGAAAGAAAGTACACTTATTGCGGACGCTTTTTACTGTCAATCGTTTTTTGTGCGGACAGGAAAAGCTTGTTTTTTTGTATCTGTTCAGCAAATTTTTTGCTCCTCATGCTTTCGGCCTGCGGTTTTCTAATGCCCGCTGTTAGGATGATGCCTGCCCCCTCCGGACTCGCTGGTTTAGAGAAGAGCAAAAAGTTGTGCCGGAAATGTATATTTGTTTGGAAAATTAACTTTATGTACAACCCGCGGTCCGGTTTCCCCCTTTTAGAGTGCATAAGAAAACCGGGCGCCCTATCGCGGGTTTACGCAAAAAATCCGGTGAACTTTTTTTCGTGTGCTGAATAGTTACGTTTTTTTTTGAACGGAAGCGGTTTTCAGGAATCAGGTTTTGTCAGGGCAAGCAGTTTGCCGTGCAGATGCGTGTTGCTTGCCAGTATATCCGGATCTCCCGGCGTATAGTCTGATCCGTCAAAGCGGGTGATCTTACCGCCCGCTTCCTGGACTAAAAGCATTCCGGCCGCTGTATCCCAGGGTTTAAGACCTGTTTCATAAAAGGCGTCATAACGCCCGCAAGCGGTGTAGGCCAGATCAAAGGCGGCCGAACCCGGACGTCTGACTCCCCGCGCGGAAACCAGGACCCGGCGTAATATTTTTAAAACTTCATCCACGTCTTCGCGGATGGTGTAAGGAAAGCCTGTAGCTACAAGGGCGTCTTGCAGGTTCTTTGTCTCTGTGGCCTGTATAGGCTTATTGTTCAGCAGGGCTCCTTGGCCCTTGAGCGCGGAAAAAGTTTCCCGGAACAGAGGCAGATGGACTATTCCCAAAAGCGGTTCTCCATCCGACCATAAGGCGACGGATACCGCGAGCATGGGAATATGATGGGCGAAATTGGTAGTTCCGTCCAAAGGGTCGATTATCCATGTCATTCCAGGCCCGAGATCTTTTGATTGCGTGCTTTCTTCCGCCATGAATCCGGCCGCGGGTAAAAGGCCGCCCAATTCGCGTTTTAAAAATTTTTCCACGGCATAGTCGGTATCGGTGACCAGATCTATGCGTCCCTTTTTATGGACCTGCCGGTCCTTGTCCCAATTTTCCAGGATAATTTTTCCGGCATCTTGCGTAATGTCGAATGCTTTTCGCATTATATTTTTTATATCCATGCTCTGATCCTTTTTTGAAAAGTCATTTTATGTGTTCCTGTCCGCGTTTCGGTTTTTCTCCTTATCTGAGTACACGAGAAGACCGAACCGCCTCCGGCAAATTTGCGCAAAAAATTCGCTGAATTTTTAATGTAGCGAATAATTCTATAATGTTAAAGGTTGAAATCAGCGCGGTCAACCATTGGCATAATAAGTCAAAAATAATATATTATTAAGGACTTGATAAAAAAATCACAAAATATGGCTTTCAAGGCTTGAAAAAAGTTGACAATGCCTGTATCAAGTTACCAAATTCACAAAGTGAATGTGGCAATAAATGCTAAAAACAATACATTTAAGGAGGTTTAGTAATGTCTAATCTTGTACCCCCGCATGGAGGGAAAGGGCTTATCAATCGCCTGCTGGAAGGTTCTGAAAAGGATGCCGAGCTTAAGAAGGCGGAAGGTTTGAAAAGGATTGAGGTTTCCGCCCGTGAGCGCGGAGATTTGATTATGATCGGCACCGGCGGCTTCAGTCCGCTGGAAGGTTTTATGGGTAAGGATGACTGGAAAAGTGTCTGCGCGGATATGCTTTTAAAGGACGGCACCTTCTGGCCGGTCCCGGTAACCTGCTCTGTAAGCAAGGAAGACGCGGACGCAATCAAGGAAGGTGACGAAGTTGCCCTGTACTACCCTGGTTGGGATGAGATAATCGCCACGATGAAGGTTGAAAGCAAGTGGGAAAAAACCGATGGCGATAAAAAGTGGGAAGCGGAAGTTGTTTACAAGGGCCATGGCGAAGACAGTCAGGGCGATTTCTTGAAGACGGCTCTCGAAGACCATCCCGGCGTAAAGATGCTCATGGCGGAAAAGCCTTTTAATCTGGCTGGTCCGATCAAGCTTCTGAGCGAAGGTGATTTTCCGACCAATCCGGCTTATCACGGCAAATACATGCGTCCAGCCGAAGCCCGGGCCGAATTTGAAAAAAGAGGCTGGGAGCGCATTGCCGCATTGCAGCTCAGAAATCCGATGCATCGCTCGCACGAACATCTGGCCAAGATAGCCTGCGACGTTTGCGACGGCGTTTTTATTCATTCCCTTATCGGCAATCTGAAGCCCGGGGACATTCCGGCCGACACCCGCCTGAAATGCATCGACACTTTGATTGATGGCTATTTTGTCAAGGAAAATGTGCTTTCCGGCGGATATCCCCTGGATATGCGCTATGCCGGTCCCCGCGAGGCCCTGCTGCATGCCACTTTCCGCCAGAACTACGGTGTAACGCATATGATTATCGGCCGCGATCATGCCGGTTGCGGTGATTTCTACGGCCTGTTCGAAGCCCAGGAAATTTTTGAGCGCATGCCTTACGCCACCGAGGAGCAAAGGTGCGAAGTTGAACCGGGCAAGCCGCTTCTGTGCAAGCCGCTCAAGATCGACTGGACCTTCTATTGCTATAAATGCGACGGCATGGCTTCGCTCAAGACCTGCCCGCACGGCAAGGACGACCGGGTCATTTTGTCTGGAACCAAGCTGCGCAAGGCCCTTTCCGAAAGTCAGCCCGTTCCGGATCATTTCGGCCGCGAGGAAGTCCTGGATATCCTGCGCGATTACTATGAAAATCTTACCGAAAAAGTGGAAATCAAGATGCAGGGAGCCGCTTCCGGCGATTCCATGAAATAATTGATTTGTTAAAGTTTAATCGGGCTCCGCGCATTTTTAAAAGGTGCGGAGCTTGAGATAAAATTCACTTTCTCCTTGACAAGGCAGAAAAGGCCTTGCTATTTTTATTTATCCCTTTCCAAGAAGTATAACCAGGGAGTGAGGGATAAAAACCCGATTGGCGGCGCAGATTATTGTGATCTGCTCCCGGAATTGGGTTGGTTGAGGTCTAGTAAATCTTATAAACTATTATTAGGAGGAACATTATGCCAACCTTTGTTAATCCGGCCAAATGTGACGGCTGCAAGGGTGGAGACAAGACCGCATGCATGTACATCTGCCCTAATGACCTGATGATTCTCGATCCCGAGGAGATGAAGGCATACAATCAGGAGCCAGATGCTTGCTGGGAATGCTATTCCTGCGTCAAAATCTGCCCCCAGGGCGCTATTGAAGCCCGTCCTTACGGTGACTTCGCCCCCATGGGCGGAACAAGCATCCCCATGCGCAGCGCCTCGGACATTATGTGGACCATCCAGTTCAGAAACGGCAATATCAAGCGTTTCAAATTCCCCATTCGGACAACCGAAGAAGGCGCGATCAAGCCTTTCGAAGGCAAGCCTGAAGGCGGCGATTTGGACGATGAGAAGCTTTTCACCGAGAGCGAGCTTAAGACTCCAAAAGAAGTTTTGAATGAAAAGGTTGAATGTGACAACCCGGAAGCAACCCAGTGCTGGTTTGATCCAGGCTGTGGTGGTGGAAACCGGTAATAACAAGTAAAAAGCTTTTAAGGAGGATAATATGGCTCAGATTCCCTCTAAAGGACAACATATCGGTCTGCCTCTGGCCGAGCCTGAAGTTAAGGAGATCACAACTGATCTTCTGCTTGTAGGTGGAGGAATGGGTTGCTGCGGAGCAGCCTTTGAGGCGCAGCGTTGGGCAGAGCCCAAGGGCTTGAAGACCTTGATGATTGACAAGGCCTCCCTGGAGCGCTCCGGCGCTGTTGCCCAGGGCCTTTCCGCTATCAATACCTATCTTGGCGACAATGATCCTGATGACTATGTACGCATGGTTCGTACCGACCTCATGGGCATTGTCCGTGAGGATCTGATTTTTGATCTCGGCCGCCATGTTGACGATTCCGTGCATCTCTTTGAGGAGTGGGGACTGCCCTGCTGGATCAAGGATGAGAACGGCAAGAACCTGGACGGCGCGACTGCCAAAAAGAAAGGCAAGTCCCTGCGTAACGGCGATTCTCCGGTTCGTTCCGGACGCTGGCAGATGATGATCAACGGTGAATCCTACAAGTGCATCGTGGCTGAAGCGGCCAAGAACGCAATTGGTGAATACCGTGAGGAAGACGGCAAGGGACAGGGTTATCTGGAAAGAATTTTTATCGTAAAGTTGCTTCTGGATGCCAATGAGCCCAATCGTATCGCCGGCGCGGTTGGTTTTTCCGCCCGCGACAACGAAGTTTACATATTCAAGGCCAATGCTATCCTGGTAGCCTGCGGCGGCGCGGTTAACGTCTACCGTCCCCGTTCCACCGGTGAAGGTATGGGACGCGCCTGGTACCCGGTATGGAACGCTGGTTCCACCTACACCATGTGTGCCCAGGTCGGCGCTGAAATGACCATGATGGAAAACCGCTTCGTCCCCGCCCGTTTTAAGGACGGTTACGGACCGGTTGGCGCATGGTTTCTGCTCTTCAAAGCCAAGGCCACCAATGCCAAGGGCGAAGACTACTGCGTGACCAATAAAGACATGCTCACCGAATACGAAGAAAAGGGTTATGTTGCCGGTCCGGTTATCCCGACCTGTCTGCGTAACCATATGATGCTGCACGAAATGCGCGAAGGTCGCGGTCCGATATTCATGGATACCAAGACCGCGCTGCAGAGCACTTTTGAGTCTCTGAGCAAAAAGGAACAGAAGCATCTCGAGTCTGAAGCTTGGGAAGACTTTCTGGACATGTGCGTTGGTCAGGCCAATCTGTGGGCCGCTATGAACGTCGAACCTGAAAAGATTGGTTCCGAGATCATGCCTACAGAACCGTACCTGCTCGGATCACACTCCGGTTGCTGCGGCATCTGGGTCTCCGGTCCGGATGAGGACTGGGTTCCGGATGAATACAAGATCAGGGCCGACAACGGCAAAATCTACAACCGCATGACCACTGTAAACGGTCTTTGGACCTGTGCTGACGGTGTAGGTGCTTCCGGACACAAATTCTCCTCCGGATCGCACGCAGAAGGCCGCATGGCCGCCAAGCAGATGGTCCGCTGGTGCGTTGACCATCCCGACTACAGCCCGGCCCTCAAGGACGACGCTGAAGCTCTGAAGAAAATGGTTTACCAGCCCTGGTACACCTATGAAGAGAATAAGGACGTGTCCACCGCTCCGGACATCAATCCGAAGTACATCACACCGCGCAACTTCATGATGCGCCTGTGCAAGGCTACCGACGAGTACGGCGGCGGCTGCGCTACTTATTACAATACATCCAAGGCAATGCTGGAAACATGCGAACAGCTGCTGGATATGCTGGAAGAGGACGCAGGAAAACTGTGCGCCCGCGACCTGCATGAACTGCTGCGCGCCTGGGAAAACTACCATCGCCTGTTCACGGTCCGCTTGCATGTCCTGCACATCAAGTTCCGTGAAGAGACTCGTTATCCCGGTTTCTACTATCGCGTCGACTTCCCTGGCCTCAACGACAAGGAATGGAAGTGCTTCGCCAACTCCACTTACAATCCGGAAAGCGGAGAAACCAAGTTCTTCAAACGGCCTTACTATCAGATCATCCCTGATCCAAAGGCTCCGTAAAGAGAACATGGCTGCGGGCCGTTAAGGCCCGCAGCCTTATATTATAATGCTGGATGGTCTAAGCCAAAGCCGGCCCGAAAAGGCAAAGGGGCTAGTTTGGGCTTAGGCCATTTTCACATAGAGAGTATCAGGCTATAAATCAGGGAGGAAAATATGTCCAATAGTATCCTGGTTGTCGGAGGCGGATTCAGTGGGATCACTGCCGCCCTGGAGGCAGCGGAAGTCGGCTACGAGGTGTACATTGTTGAAAAGGAACCGTATCTGGGAGGCCGGGTCACGCAATTAAAGCATTATTTCCCAAAGCTTTGCCCCCCGACCTGCGGGCTGGAAATCAATTTCCAGCGTATTAAAAAGAACCCGAATGTAAAATATTTCACCATGTCGGAAGTTGTTTCCGTTAGTGGAGAATCCGGAAATTACGAGGCAAAACTAAAAATCAAACCGCGTTTTGTTAACACCAACTGTACCGCCTGCGGCAAGTGTGTTGAGGTTTGTCCGGCCACTCGAAACAGTGATTTTGATTTTGGTCTTGGGGAGACAAAGGCGATATATCAGCCGCATCCGATGGCCATGCCCATGCGCTACGTAATAGATGAATCCGTGTGCCAGGGGACTTCGTGTGCCAAATGCGTTGATGCCTGCCCGTACGAGGCAATCGACCTGGAAGAAAAAGAAAAGGAAATTACCCTGAATGTCGGTTCGGTTATCTGGGCCACGGGCTGGAAACCATACGATGTGACCAATTTGACCAATCTAGGTGCGGGCGAAATTAAAAATGTCATAAACAACATGCAGATGGAACGTCTGGCGGCACCCAGCGGCCCGACAGAGGGCAAGGTGCTGCGTCCTTCGGACAGCAAGGAGCCGCAGAGAATCGCCTTTGTCCAATGTGCGGGCTCCAGAGATCAAAACCATTTGACGTTTTGTTCATATATCTGCTGCATGGCGTCACTAAAGCAGTGTACCTATATCCGGGAGCAATATCCGGAAGCGGAAATCGTTATTTATTATATAGATTTGCGGGCTCCGGGACGCTATGAAAAGTTTTTGCAGAATATTCAGGAAGATGAGAAAATAAAAATGGTCAAGGGTAAAGTGGCCAAAGTGGAAGAAGAGGCGTCCAGCGGCGATGTAATAGTTACCGCTGAAGATATAATCGCCGGATTGAAAAAAGAAGAAAAATTTGATTTGGTCGTTCTGGCCACCGGCATGCAGCCGACTGTTGCCGGAGAAAAACTGCCTGTTCAGGCGGAGCTGGATGAGGAAGGTTTTGTAATCAGCGGAGAGGACAACGGGGTGTTTGCGGCCGGATGCGCCAAGATGCCGCTCGATGTCGTGACTTCGGCTGAAACTGCAACCGGGGCGGCCCTGAAAGCTATCCAAAAGGTGAGGAGGTAAGTCACAATGCCTGAGAAGATTGGAGTATATATCTGCACCGGTTGTGACATCGGCGAGCAGGACATAGACTTTGAACAGCTCGAAGAGCATGTTGATGATGAGGTCTGCCCGGCATTGATTAAGAAGCTCCCCTTTCTGTGCGGAAGCGAAGGGGTGGCGGAAATCAAGAAGGACATTGAAGAGGGCAATATAGACGGTGTTTGTGTTGCCGCCTGTTCTCCACGGGTCATGTGGGATGTATTTGATTTCGGTCCGGAAATTCCTGTGGAACGGGTCAATATCCGGGAGCTGGCAGTCTGGAGTTTTAAAGAACCTGAAGGGTTGCCGCCGCTGGAAGAAACTGATCTGGAAGCTAACAGTCTGACGATGATGCTTCAGGATTATATCAAGATGGGCGTGACCAGATTGGAAAAAACCGCGCCCCCGGAACCGGATATTCCGGAAGTGAGCAAGGCCATACTTGTCCTTGGCGGCGGCCATACCGGTCTTAACGCCGCGGAAAACGCGGCGTCCATGGGCTATGATGTGGTTCTGGTTGAAAAAGAGGAAAATCTGGGGGGATTTGCAACCCGGATGTACAAGCAGCTGCCGTATAAATTCCCCTACACTCAGCCGCAAACCCCGCAAATTAAGGGTTTGATCGCCAAGGTTGAAAACAATGACAAGATCAAGGTCTTGACCGGCACGACTCTGGAAAATCTGGGCGGTGCTCCCGGCATGTATAAGGCAACCGTAAAGTCCGGTGAAGAAGAACAGGTCCTGGACGTCGGCTCCGTCGTGCTTGCGACAGGATGGAAACCTTATGATGCCGGCAATCTCGGGCACTTGGGATATGGTAAGTCAAAAAATGTCATTACCAATGTCCAGTTCGAGGAAATGGCCGCAACCGGTGCTATCAAGCGTCCTTCCGATGATGCGCCGGCTCAGAGCGTTGCCTTTATTCAATGCGCCGGACAGCGTGATCCGGAGCATCTGCCGTATTGTTCATCCGTATGCTGCATGACATCGCTTAAGCAGGCCGGGTATATCCGTGAGAAGGATCCGGAAGCCAAGGCTTATATTTTTTACAAGGACATGCGGACCCCCGGCGTTTACGAAAATTATTACCAGGCCGCCCAGGATGACCCGGGTATATTTTTGACCAAGGCGGAGATACAGGAAGTAAGCGAAGGAGAAAACGGCAAGGTTCTGGTCAGAGTTGGGGATACCCTTATCGGCGAGGACCTGGAAGTCGAGGTCGACATTCTGGTTCTGACCGTGGGAATGGTTCCGACCACAGCCGAAGACACCTTTGAGAACGGAACCCTGAAACTGGCCTATCGCCAGGGGCAGCAGATACCGGACCTGGAACTTTTCAACGGTTTCGCGGATTCAAACTATATATGTTTTCCCTATGAAACCAGGAGAACCGGTGTTTACGCCGCGGGTTGCGTGCGGCAGCCGATGAGTCTGTCCACGGCCGAGGATGATGCGGCCGGGGCCGCTTTAAAGGCGGTCCAGTGTATTGAAAGCACCAACCGGGGCATGGCCGTCCACCCGCGTTCGGGTGACCTGACCTATCCCAAGTTTAATATGGTCCGCTGCACGCAGTGTAAGCGGTGCACCGAGGAATGTCCCTTCGGAGCGCTGGACGAGGATGAAAAGGGTACTCCGATGCCCAATCCCACACGCTGCCGCCGCTGCGGAACCTGCATGGGAGCCTGTCCGGAACGGGTAATTTCCTTTGATAATTATTCAGTATCCATGCTCAATGAAATGATCGGCCAGATCGAAGTCCCCGAAGACGAAGAAGAAGGTGGCTACCGCTTTCTGGTTCTTGTCTGCGAGAACGATGCCTATCCGGCTCTGGACATGGCCGCCATGCGCAAGAAAAAATGGTCCTCGTCCGTACGGTTTATCCCGGTGCGCTGTCTTGGATCGGTCAACACGCAGTGGATCGCGGAATCCATGTCCAAGGGAATCGACGGTGTTCTGCTTTTGGGCTGTAAGTTCGGTGACGACTATCAGTGCCATTTCATGAAGGGCAGCGAACTTTGCAGTCAGAGAATGACCAATATCGGGGAAACCCTGGAAAGACTGCAGGTAGAGGCCGAGAGGGTACATCAGGAAGAAGTGGCCATTGACGACTACGACAGGATTCCGGAAATAATTGACAGCTTCATCGAGAGGGTCGAAGAATTTGGTCCAAACCCGTACAAGGGCTTCTAGGAGGATTATTAAATGGCTGCATTAAAAGTAGATCCAAATGTAAAGTTTATAGAGGATCTGCAGGCTGCCGGTGGCGAATCGCTTAAAAAATGCTACCAATGCGCAACCTGCAGCGTTGTCTGTCCCTTATCCCCGGAAAAGAATCCTTTTCCGCGCAAGGAAATGATCTGGGCCCAATGGGGGATGAAGGACAAACTGGTCAACGATATAGATATCTGGCTGTGTCATAATTGCGGAGAATGTTCGGATCTTTGCCCGCGCGGGGCCAATCCCGGCGATGTACTGGCCTCCCTGCGTAATATGGCCTATCGCTCTCTGGCCAAACCGGCAGTTTTCGGCAAATGGATGAGTTCATCAAAATACCTGCCCATCCTGTTCGCCATTCCGGCCTTGATTTACCTCATTATCTGGGGCTTTACCACCGGGCTTTCCATTCCCGCCGGCGAAGTCATTTACGGCAAGGTTTTTCCGGGTGACTATACCATCGATCCGGTGTTCGGCCTGGTCGCTGTCTTTGTCATTTTTTCCTTTGCAAGCGCCATCAGTAAATTGCTGGCCTCATTCAGGGAATCGGGGCAGGTTCCGGGCGAAGACGCGCCAAGCATCTGGAAATCTTTGTATGTCGTGATCAAGGACCAGATACTGACTCACAGCAAGTTTAAGGATTGCGCGTCCAACAAAGACCGTTATCCCGGTCATCTTTGGCTTTTTTACGGTTTTATCGCCCTTTTCGTGGTCACGAGCATAATCGCGGTCGGCCATTGGGGAGGCTTGCTTATAGGTCATCAAATGCATACGCCCCTGGCCCTGTGGAATCCGATCAAGATACTGGCCAACCTTGGAGCCATCGCTCTTGTGGTCGGCTTGACCCTGATTACCCGCATGCGTTTGGATTATGATCCCGCGAAGCAGCGCAGTTCATTTTATGACTGGTATTTGATCGGCGTCATATGGGTTATAGCTGTCACCGGAATCTTGTGCGAGATTCTGCGCCTTGCCGCTTTGCCGGCCCTGGCCTATCCCATGTACTATCTGCACTTGATTTCCGTATTCATGCTGATTGCTTATCTGCCCTGGAGCAAGCTGGCTCATCTGGTCTATCGGACGGTTGCTTTGGCCTACGCGCATCAGATCGGGCGCAAGGGACCGAGTGAGTAACCTTTTGTCTGTACAGAATATTAAAAACCCGCTCCCAGGAGCGGGTTTTTTTTGGCCAACGGCTGGAAACATGGATAAAAGGAAGAATAAACGAGGTGCGGGGCTAGGCAATCTATTTGCGGCTAAATACCGAATTATGCATTGATTTGGAGCCTGATTTTGTATATGCAATGAGCTCGTATTGCAGAAGTGCCTTTCTGTGAAAAGGCATGGTCTGGAGTTTTTAACTTTTCTAGCAGTTAGGAGGCATAAATGGTGAGAAAATTTATCGGTTTGACAATTCTCGGAGCCTTGATCATGGTCTTTTCAGCCGGCATGGCAGTTGCCGAAACCATCAAGATAGGCCTTATGTGTCCGCTTACCGGTTCCTGGGCCAGTGAAGGCCAGGACATGAAACAAATCGTTCAACTACTGGCGGATGACATCAATGAAAAAGGCGGATTGCTCGGCCGGGAAGTGGAAATTATTGTCCAGGACGACGGCGGCGATCCGCGTACAGCGGCATTGGCGGCACAAAGACTGACAACCCAGGGGATAGTCGCTGTAATCGGAACTTATGGTTCCTCGGTAACCGAAGCGACGCAAAATATTTATGATGAATCCGGCATTATTCAGTTAGCCAACGGTTCCACAGCCATTCGACTCACGCAAAAAGGGCTGGATAAATTTTTCAGGACCTGCCCGCGCGATGATGAACAGGGCAAGGTAGCGGTCAAGACACTTAACGATATGGGGTTTAAGCGGGTGGCGATCCTGCACGACAACACTACTTACGCCAAGGGGCTGGCGGACGAAGCCAAGAAACTTCTGGAAAAACAGGGCAAGGCGGACGTTGTTTTTTTCAACGCCCTGACAGCCGGGGAAAGGGATTATACTTCCATGCTGACCACAATGAAGTCTTCCAAACCGGATGTTGTCTTTTTTACCGGATATTATCCGGAAGCCGGCATGCTTTTGCGGCAAAAAAAGGAAATGAATTGGGATGTTCCCTTTCTTGGCGGTGACGCGACTAATAATCCCGATCTGGTTAAAATCGCCGGCAAGGATGCCGCCCAGGGTTTTTATTTTCTGAGCCCGCCAGTTCCTCAGGATTTGGACACTCCGGAGGCGGATGATTTTCTCTCGGCTTACGTAAAGCAGTATGATTCCAAGCCCGGATCGGTCTGGGCCGTTTTGTCCGGTGACTGCTTTCTGGCAATCACTACGGCCATAAAAAATACAAAATCCACGGATCCGGATGTCCTGGCCAAATATCTGCATGAAGATCTGGAGCAAATGCCCGGACTTACCGGTAAAATTTCCTTTAACAACGAGGGCGACCGTATAGGCGATCTGTACCGTCTGTATGAAGTGAACGCCCAGGGCGAGTTTGACCTGCAGCCGAAATAGAGACCCCTTTGCCGCGCCGAATATTTTTTAGTGTTCGGCGCGTTACTATTGCCTGCAGGCGTTGATGAATCAAATGACCAGAGAGCGGGTGTGATTTTGCGTCCTGCAGCAAATAAACGCAAATAATCCGATGAACTTTTTAAGATTCTGAATAGCTTAAAAATAATTTAACAGGCTGCTAAAAGCATCCGGGTCCAAGAGGTCCATTATGGAATTATTCTTTCAGCAACTCACCAACGGCCTGGCCATCGGCGGCATATACGCCCTGATCGCGCTTGGCTACACCATGGTTTACGGAGTACTTAAACTCATCAATTTCGCGCACGGAGATCTGTTTACCATCGGCGCGTATTTGGGGCTTACCCTGCTGACCGCCATGGGTCTGACCGCCAAATTGGGCCCAGTGGCCGGCATTCTGGTTCTGGCCGTAATGGTCATGGGCTTGGTGGCCGTGGTCGGAGTAGTTCTGGAGAGAGTCGCGTACAAACCGCTGCGCAACGCGGACCGATTGGCGGCAGTTGTCTCTGCTCTTGGTGCCTCCATATTTTTTCAAAACGCGGTCATGCTTATCTATGGTGCCAAATTCCGCGTTTATCCGCACGACATACTGCCCAAAATGGCAGTAAACATATTCGGCCTGGAAATACCCTTAATCCGGATTATAATTCTGCTTTCCTCGATAGTGCTCATGATCGGCCTGTATCTGTTCGTGCAAAAGACCAAGACCGGGACCGCCATCCGGGCGGCAGCCATTGACCAGGGGGCGGCAAAGCTCATGGGCATCAACGTGAACCGGGTTATAAGCATAGTTTTTCTCATTGGTCCGGCCCTGGGCGGTGCGGCCGGAGTCATGGTCGGCATGTATTACGGACAGATAAATTTTACCATGGGCTGGATGTACGGATTAAAGGCTTTTATCGCTGCTATTCTGGGGGGAATCGGAAATATTCCCGGAGCCATGGTCGGCGGACTTTTACTGGGGGTTATCGAGGCCCTCGGCGCGGCCTATCTGTCCATGGCCTGGAAAGACGCGATTGCTTTTTTTGTCCTGATTTTGATTCTGATTATCCGGCCGACTGGACTGCTCGGCGAAAGAGTCGCGGAAAAGGTGTAGGAGAATGAACAAAAATTACATGATATACGGCGCGTTCGCGGTTGTAATGGCCATTTGTCCCGCCTTCCTGAATTTATACTGGCTGGAGGTCTTAAATAATATTGGCCTGTATGCAGTTCTGGGACTCAGTCTGAATTTTATTCTCGGCCACACCGGGCTGTTTCACATGGGACATGCCGCGTTTTTTGCCGTTGGCGCCTACGTCACGGCGATCATGAATACCGCTTTGCAGATCCCGGTTATCTGGCTCCTGCCGCTAAGCGGTGCTGCAGCCGCTCTTTTCGCCGCATTGGTGGCCAGGCCCATTATTCATCTTCGCGGCGACTACCTGCTTATTGTCACCATCGGAATAGTGGAAATAGTGCGCATTGCGCTGATAAATAATATTTTCGGCCTGACCGGGGGGGCAAACGGAATTTTCGGGATCAGCCGTCCGGATTTATTCGGATTGACCATCAGCCGTCCGAATTACTTCTTTTATTATATATGGGTCTTCCTGGCTGTAAGTGTATTTTTGTTTCGCAAGCTTGAGGATTCCAGGTTCGGACGGGCGCTGAACTATATAAAGGAAGATGAACTGGCAGCCGAAGGAAACGGTGTTAATACGAGTCATTATAAACTGGTCGCCTTTGTCCTTGGAGCTTTCTGGGCCGGAATGGTCGGCAATATTTACGCGTCCAAGATGACTATCATCTCGCCGGAATCGTTTACTTTCTGGGAGTCGGTCCTGTATTTCACCATTGTCATTCTCGGCGGCTCAGGCAGTATTCCCGGGGTTATTCTGGGCGCTTTTCTGATCGTCGGGTTGCCCGAGATTTTCCGGGAATTTGCCAGTGCCCGGATGCTCATATTCGGCGCGGCCATGGTCGCGATGATGATTTTTCGCCCGGCCGGCATACTCGCTCCGATACCGCGCAAATATAATCTGGAAAAGCTGAAAAAAGGAGACTCCCGGCTATGACTCTTTTGAGCGTTCGCAACCTGACAAAATCGTTCGGGGGGCTCATGGCAGTGAACGATGTCGATTTTGAACTGGAAAACGGCACGGTCATGGGCATGATTGGACCAAACGGAGCAGGAAAAACAACGGTATTCAACTTGATTTCCGGGAATTATCGGCCGGACATGGGCGAGATTCATTTCAATGACAAATCCGTTGTGGGCATGCCCACGCATAAGATTGTCTCCCTGGGCATTGCCCGCACCTTTCAGACCATACGTCTTTTTCCCAATATGCCGGTCATCGAGAATGTGCTGGCCGGCTGTCATCCCCGGATGCGTTCCGGTATTTTTGCTTCCATGTTCCGCACTCCGGGCCAAAGAAAAGAAGAGCGGGAAAATCTTAAAGTGGCTTTGCATGAACTGGAATTTGTCGGGCTGTCGGAACAGGCCGGCAATAAGGCCAAAAATCTTTCTTACGGCAACCAGCGTTTGCTGGAGATTGCCCGGGCGCTGGCCTCCAGACCCCGGCTTATTGTTCTGGACGAACCGGCGGGCGGGATGAATGTCCAGGAAACAAGCGACCTGGTCCGTTTGATAAAAGAGATAAAGCGCCGCGGGATTACTGTTTTACTCATTGAGCACGATATGAGCCTGGTTATGCGCGTTTGTGAAAATATAATCGTTCTGGAACACGGCGCCCTTATCGCCCGGGGGACTCCCGAGGAAGTGCAGAACAACCCCAGGGTCATCGAGGCCTATCTGGGAATGGAAGAGGACTGATTATGCTGCTTAAAATTGACAGCCTGCGCGTACACTACGGCAACGTACAGGCCCTGCACGGTATAGATTTGCATGTGCAAAAAGGTGAGATCGTCACCATCCTCGGAGCGAATGGTGCAGGAAAATCGACCACGCTCATGACGGTGAGCGGACTTTTAAAGCCATCCGGCGGGTCCGTCTATTTCCAGGACCGGGAACTTAACCGCATGCAGGCGCATAAAATAGTGGAGATGGGCGTGACGCAGGTTCCGGAGGGGCGCAGGGTGTTCGGCACGTTGTCGGTTCAGGAAAACCTGGATCTGGGAGCGTTTACTCTCAAAGCCCAGGATGCTTTGTATAAAAATCAGGAATGGATATTTACCCTCTTCCCCCGTCTGAAGGAAAGACGAAAACAACTGGCCGGCACCCTGTCCGGGGGTGAACAGCAAATGCTGGCCATTGCCCGGGCACTCATGGCCAGCCCGGATCTTCTTTTGCTGGACGAACCCAGTCTCGGCCTGGCCCCGATTCTGGTCAAGTCAATTTTTTCCACGATCAAGTCCATTAATGAAAGCGGAGTGACCATACTCCTGGTCGAGCAAAACGCGCGGGCGGCGTTGAAGCTGGCCAATCGCGCTTATGTTATGGAAGTCGGTCGCGTAGTGCTAGAGGATGACGCCGCAGCCCTTCTTAAAAATCCGGAAGTGGGCAAGGCGTACCTGGGAGGTTAAAGGGAGCAACTTTTACTGGTATTCATGCTTTGAAATTTGCTAATCGCTAATCTAAAGCGGGCGTATATGTCACCCAATCCGTTTTTTTTCCTGCCGTTTTTTTTGTTTATCTTTATTGTTTTTTTCGTTTTAATCCTGTTTGTCTTCGGTCTTGTCCAGATCGGAGCCATAACCATAGCCTTTGCCAAGCTGGGCCTTACCGGGGGGCAGGTTTTTCTGCTTCTTTTGGGGGCGCTTTTCGGAAGCATGATCAATATTCCGGTGTATAGAAGGGCGATTCCGGAGCAAAAAACCGATCTGGACATGGGGCGCATGTTCGGCCATTATCGGATACCGCGCTATGAAATGCAGTCCGGACCGGGCGAGCAAATCATAGCCGTGAATTTCGGCGGCTGTTTTATTCCCGTTTTTTTGTCGGTCTATTTTATATGGCATTCGGGTTTTAGTTTCGCTTTGCTGCTGTGTCTGATCATCGTTACCCTGGTTACCTACAAAGCGGCCCGTCCGGTTCAGGGCGTGGGAATAGGCGTACCGTTTCTTTTGCCGCCCCTGGTTACTGTCCTGGCCACCTGGCTGTTTGCTCCGGCCGGATATGAGCCGCAGGTCGCGTATATTTCCGGCAGTCTGGGAACATTATTGGGAGCGGATATCCTGCATTTGCTCAATCGTTCGACCCTGAGCAGGATTCAGGCCCCGGTTTTGTCCATCGGCGGGGCGGGCACTTTTGACGGAATTTTTTTGGCGGGCATACTCTCCGTATTGCTGGCCTGATTCAGGCTGCAGATATCGGCAGACAACAAACGGCAGGCCAATGCAAATTTACAGTCCGAAACAAGAACTGCTTTTAAAGGCCGGAGATGCGGTCTGGCTGGAACCGTCCGGATCGAACAATGGGTTGCATTCCTATTCCCGCGGGCATATCCCCCGGCTGGGCGAATTCATAGTCTGGGAACAGGGGCGCATGCAACTTGTGGACAAAAGCTGGTGTCCGGCCGAGGCGGATTTTCCCGGCGGGGTTTTTTTAAAGTTTTCGGCTTTGAGTGATTGCCGGGCGGGGATAAAGACGGATGTCCGCATTTGCAGGCAAGGTTATTCACTGGCCTGGATCACGCTAAGCGATAAAGGGGCCGCCGGCGAGAGGAGGGACACGAGCGGTCCGCTTATTGAGGATCTGGTTCGGGAGTCCATGCCGCTCTCCCTGGCCCGCGGGTTTGTTCTGCCGGATGATTCGAACTCCCTGAAGGCTCTTTTATGCCATTTATGTCTTTTTTTGGAGGCCGATATTGTCCTGACCACCGGAGGGACCGGTGTTTCGCCCCGGGATATATCCCCGCAAAGTACCTTGGCACTGCTGGAAAAACGCTTGCCGGGCATGGAACGAATCATGAGTTTTTCTTCATGGCAAAAGACGCCGCATGGCGTCATTTCCCGGGCCGTGGCCGGGACGCTGAAAAAGAGCGTAATAGTCAATTTGCCCGGCAGCCCCGCCGGTGTCCGGGAAAATCTGCAGGTTCTGCTCCCGGCCCTGCCGCACGCAATAGATAAATTACAAGGAGACACCAGCGATTGTGGCCGCCCCTGATTTTTCTTATTCAGATCTGGGGTTGGAAAAGATGGTTGCCAAGGTCAGCCTGTTCAGGCTGATTTTATTTTTTCTGCTCTTAATCCCCCTCGCCCTGCTGTGGACCGAAGACGTCCGCATGGAAGGCTATTTTATCCCCCACCGGGCTGTTCTGTTTACTTTTTTAATGCTTCTCGGGTTTTCAATCAGTATTTTTTATCTGGTGACCTGGAAAAAATGGAACAGGCTGCGTCTTTTTTTTCTTTTGCAGTTAATCACGGATATCTTGCTGACCACTTTTCTGGTATTTATCGCCGGGGGAATAAAAAGCAATTTCGTGTTTCTTTTTTTGGGCATTATTTTTTTATACGGTCGAATCCTGGGTTTTAAAAGCGCTCTATATTCCTGCGCGGGCATTTTGCTGTGCATTCAGGCCGTGGCCTGGGTTCAATTCAACTGGCCGGATTTATGGGCCGGGCAGGGCATGCGGCTATATCAGGTTTTTTATCTGCTTTTTCTGCAATCCCTGGGTCTTGTTTTGACTCTTATCCTGGTCCGCATAGGCAGGGGCCGCGAGGAGCATCTGGTCTTAAGGCTTCTGCAGCATGAAGTCGCCCTGGAGGAATCGGAGAAATTGAAAAAACAGGTTTTCGACTGGATGGAATCCGGATTGGTGGTGACCAATTCACAGGGCCGCATTTCCGCGGTAAACCGCACGGCCCTGAATGGTGCCCGGCTAAGCCGCGATGAAGTGCTGAAAAAACCCCTGCGGGATATCTTTCCCGAGTTGTCCCGGTTCTGGAAATCGGGGATGGATGACGGTCTGCTGCGGGAAATGCATTCCAAGGATGGCTGTATCTACGCAGTGCGCATTTCCGGCTTGCCCGCCGGACAGGGATACTTACTCATCTTTTCCGATGTCACGGAAATGCGCAAATTGGAAAAACAGGTCTTCCAAATGGAAAAGCTGGCTACAACCGGTGAGCTGGCGGCCGGATTGGCGCACGAAATGAAGAATCCCCTGGCCGGCATCAAGGCCGCCCTTCAGCTCACGGGCCAAAACAAGGTGGATCCCGGCACGGCCAGGCGATTGCAAGACGTGATAGAACGGGATATAAACAGACTGGACAATCTGTTGCGTGACTTTCTTGTTTTCGCCAGGCCCAAGGGCTCGCAACGGACTTTATTGGATCTGCAAGAGACCGTAGAGCAATGCGTGGACATAGTCCGCGGGCAATATCCGGAAATCGACATAAATCTTTCTTCCCGAATCAAGGGCAAAAAATGGAAATGGGACGTGGGTCAGTTGCATCAGGTCGTGCTCAACCTTTTGCTCAACGCGGCCCAGGCGGCTTTATCCGCTCGCAAACCGCGCGTTGCAGTCGATTTTGCATTGCTGTCCGGAGATCAGAACCTTTTGATCACGGATAATGGTCCGGGAATTTTACCCGAGACGCAAGAAAGGATATTTGATCCTTTTTTCACCACCAAGCCGCGCGGCAGCGGGCTCGGCCTGGCCATTGCCCAGCGCCTGGCCGCGCAGAATGGGTCCAGAATAGAGCTTGAATCCGGGAATGAATCCGGAACGACAGCTAGGATTGTACACAATATCGATAGCGGGTCTTGATGAGAGGGATATAAATGGAACAGTTCGTCGCCGATTTGCACATACATTCCTGTTTTTCACGCGCCACCAGCAAAAAATTGTCCCCTTCGCTTCTGGCCGCGTGGGGCACCTTAAAAGGAGTTGATATCCTGGCCACATCGGATTTTACTCATCCAGAGTGGCTGGAAATGCTCGAAAATGAACTGGAGCCATGCTCAAACGGTTTGTTCCGGTTGCGTGGGGATCCGGAATTGAGTCATTTGGTTCCCGGAGTGGAATTTTCCCTGAAGTCCCGGGTACGTTTTCTTCTCGGGACGGAAATCAGCTCGATTTATAAAAAAAACGGTAAAGTACGCAAAATCCACAATCTGGTGTACATGCCCTCGATGGACCGCGTCCGCGAATTCAACCGCAAACTGGGCCAGGTGGGAAATCTGGAAGCGGACGGGCGTCCGATCCTGGGCCTGGACGCGCATGATCTTCTGGAGATGGTCCTGGAAACCGACCCGTTGGCCTATCTTGTCCCCGCCCATATCTGGACTCCATGGTTTTCGGTTTTCGGCTCCAAATCCGGATTTGATTCCCTGCATGAATGCTTCGGCGACTTGAGCGAACATATCTTTGCCCTGGAAACCGGCCTGTCTTCCGATCCGGAGATGAACTGGCTGTGGAGCGAGCTGGATAAATATTTCATGGTTTCCAATTCAGATGCGCATTCCGGGGAAAATATCTGCCGGGAGGCAAATATCTTCCAGGGCGAACCCGGATACGAAGGCATATACAGGGCGCTGCGCAAGGAGGGTCTGGGACATAAGTTCCTGGGAACCCTGGAATTTTACCCTGAAGAGGGCAAGTATCATCTGGATGGGCACCGCAAGTGCGGAATAGTTATGGACCCCAGGGAGACGATGGCCTGTAACGGGATATGCCCCGTATGCGGCAAAAAAATGACCATCGGGGTCTTAAACCGCATTCTGTCTCTGGCCGACAGGAAAGAGCCTGCAAAGCCCGCCGGACATCCCGGATTTTCCTCATTGATCCCCCTGTGCGAAATTTTGTCTGAAATACTCGGCACCGGGCCCAAAAGCAAAAAAGTACGCTCAATGTATTTCCGGATGCTCGGTCGTTTTCGCTCTGAATTAAATATATTGCGCAATGTTCCCCTGGAGGATTTGGGCCGGTTTTCCGGTTATGCAGCGGAAGGCGTGGGACGGATGCGCAGAAACGATGTGTTCCGGCTGCCCGGTTTTGACGGCCAATATGGACAGATAGCGGTTTTTTCTCAAAAGGAGCGTCTGGCCATGGCCAATGGGCCGATGTTCGCTTCCCTTGAGGGGACCCGGGTCCAAAAGGAGAAGAAGCAGGTATTGCCCGCAAACGATACGCTTGCATCGACCGGGGACGGGGCAGAAAAAAAGGATAAACGGGAGCTGGTCTTCAACCCGGCCCAGATCGAGGCGGTCCGGAAGGGACCGGGTCCGGTTCTGGTTTTGGCCGGCCCGGGAACGGGCAAGACCCAGACATTGCTTGGCCGGGTGCACAGGCTGCTGCGCCGGGGAGTAAGTCCGCGCCAGATTCTTGCGCTGACTTTTACGCGCAAGGCGGCGCAGGAAATGAAGGAACGTCTGGCGGCCTCTGCCGGCAACAGCGCTGTTCCCCAGGCCGAAACACTGCACGCTCTGGCCTTTGATTACTGGCAGAAAGTGCATAACGAAGCCCCGCTAATTATTTCCGAGGAAGAGGGCAAGAAGATGTTTTCCGGAGCCAACCCGGATTTAAAAGGGGCGCAACTGCGCTCTCAATGGGCAAAATATTGTCTGGCCCGGGAAAAGGGTGAGTCCGCGGGCGAGTATGGGGATAAATTTGCCGGGGTGAAACAAAACAGAAATCTTGTGGAATACAGCGATCTTCTGGAGTTCTGGCTGCAGGAACTTTTGAGCGGAAATTTCATCCGTCCGTTTACTCATGTCCTGGTGGATGAGATACAGGATCTTTCCCCCCTGCAACTGGAGGTCATCCGCAATCTGGTCTCCAGGAACGGAGATGGATTTTTCGGCATCGGCGATCCGCGGCAAAGCATATATTCTTTTCGCGGGGCGCAAAAGGACGTCCGCGCCTATCTGCGAGATATATGGCCGGATCTGCATGTCGTCGGTCTGGATAAAAATTATCGTTCCGATGCCCGGATCCTGGAGTATTCGGCGGCTCTCTTCCCGGAGGATGCCCCTTTGCAGGCTACGGTAGAGCACGCGGGCGGCATAAGGTTGTTCAAGGCCAGGAGTGATTTGCAGGAAAACAGATGGATCGCCGACCGGATCAAGGAATTGATCGGTGGAACGGCGCACTGGCAGGCGGATAGCGCCGAATGCGACGCGCAATATCTGGCGCCGGGGGATATTGCCGTTCTGGTCCGCTTAAAGGCTTTGATCCCGGGCATGGCCGGGGCATTGAAGAGGAACGGGATTCCGTTCAGCGTTCCGGAAAAGGAGGTGTTTTATCGCGAACCCCGTATAGAGCTTGTTTTGCGCACCGTATCCCGGATGCTTGGTATATCCGGAGAAGACGAAGTGCTGGAATGCCCGGAACGGATACTGGCCCGCGGCCCGGAGAGTGTCGGCGCCTATTTGCGGGATATTCCGCCTTTTGATGCCCTGTTCTGGGAGGGCAGGGAATTCAAAGAGTTAAAGGCTGCTTATAAACAACACGGAGGCTGGAGCGGATTGCTGAACGCGGTCCGTCTGGAAAACGAAATGGACGCAGTGCGGCAGAAGGCCCAGAAAGTCAGAATTATGACCATGCACGCGGCCAAGGGACTGGAATTTGAAGCTGTTTTTATTCCCGCGCTCGAGGACGGTCTCATGCCCATGACGGGCATGGATATGCTTTTGGGCCGCAATGATGAGGAGCACGCGGAAGTCGATCTGGAGGAGGAAAAAAGGCTTTTGTATGTCGCCCTGACCCGGGCCAAAAGCAGGCTGTTTTTGAGCCATGCCGCTTCCAGAAAATTATACGGCAAGACTTTGCATTTACATTCAAGCCGATTTTTGGAAGAACTGCCCGACGACGGCATTTTAGTGACCGCGTCCAGGGCGCATAAGAAAAGAAGGGAAAAGGTGATCAGCCTGCTCGAATAGACGACGGCAATTTTCAGGACAAAAGCCGCCGGGAAAAGTCGGGCGTTTATCTCTGGCGCAGGAGCAGATTGTAAAAGAATTTTTCGTAGACCATGCACATGCGTTGCGCGGTATTGTCGTGCAGCCCCGCGCTGCGTAAACGGCAATAGACATGCAGCGGGTTGAAATGATGCTGAAAAAATCTTTTGAAGTATTGCATGGCATTTTTGGGTTATGGGTCAAGGTCTTGCGATAAATTGTTGCAAAAGCTGTTCCGCACAAAATTTCTGAAACCGTATAGCCTGATTGTCCGGAAAAAATCAAGGGCAGGAATAAAGAAAATTCGTATTTGTTGACCAAATTTTTTGCCATGGAACAGAAAAAATTTCCTTTGGCCGCGCCTTCCTGCCTGCTTAGAGGTAATGTGGCCGAGAATTGCCGCTATCTTCAAGGCCGGGTTCGGGAAGCGGGCATTACTTTGTTTGAGGCTGAAAGCTGCCTTGCATATACCCGGGAAGATCTGCCGCAGGATCTGGCCCGCCTTGGCCTTGCCTATCACGCCCATCTGCCCCTTGATCTTGAATGGGGGAAGGGAGTCTCGTTTGTTTTTGGCCAGGTTCGCGGTTTGGTGGACATGATCGCCTATCTTAAAGCGGACAGGTTTGTCCTGCATCCGCCGCAAAACCGCGCAAAACTGGAAAAATTTGCCGTAATGTGGACGGAGGCTGGCTTTGACTCCCGTTCGCTTCTGATAGAAAATATCAACGGCAACGATTTAAGCGCCTTGTGGCCGGTTATATTGAAAAAAGATTTGGGAGTGTGTCTGGATCTGGGGCATATCCTGGCTTACGCGCAGCAGGATATCCTGAACGCGCCCGGACTTTGGGAACGCGTTGGGCTGCTGCATGTTTACGGTTTGGAAAAGAATAAAAGGCATCTGGGGCTTGAAAATCTGGACAATATGGGTTCCGCTTGTTTACAGCGGATTTTGAAGAACGTAAATCCGGGTACGGTTGTTTTAATAGAACTCTTTTCCCGGGAAGAATTCGCCAAGTCCCGCTTATTATTGAGCGCGCTTATGCACAAATGGGGGATGGAGCTTGATTACCCTTATTCTGGGCGGGAATAAATCCGGCAAGAGCGATCTGGGACTGGATTTTCTCCTCCGCGGACCAAAACCGGCCAAAATCATAGTAACCGGCAAGGCCCTGGATTTTGAGTTCCGTGAACAGATAAACAGACATCGGCGGGAACGTCCGGAATGGATTGAAGTGCAGGAGACGGCCGCAAGCCTTGACGCGCTTTTGCCCGCCTACGCTAAAAAGTCCGGTACACTGCTGGTGGACAGCCTGGATTTCTGGTTTTACAGCGTACATGATAAAAACGCGGATGATAAAATTCAGGCTTTGCTCGCACCTCTTGCATCCTGGGCGGGTCCGGATTTGTTTTTTGTTTCCAGTGAAGTGGGGCTGGGGCCGTTGCCCGCCGGCCGGGAAACGCGAAATTTCTGCCGCCAACTGGGAGATTTGCATTTGCGTTTGGCAAGAATGAGTGACAGGGTTTATTTGACGGTTGCCGGGTACCCGCTGCAAGTAAAATAAAAGCAGGAGAGGTATCTGTTCACCAATTTTTGGCTCTTCAACGGCATGCATGGATTTTTGCGAGTTGTTCTCCTGATCCTTTTGATGCCGTACTTGCTGTTCTGTATTTTCCAAGCCCCGCCAAAGGGCGATGCCTGCCCCCTTCGGGCTCGCTGCTTCCAGGGGAAGGCGGTTTTTGGTATCGGCAATGCCAATTGGTTTGAAAGCTTATGTTTGTGTTCCTTTCCGCGGTCCGCTTTCCCCCTTTTGGCGAGGGCGGGAAAATATGCGAACCTTTCGTCAGGAACATCAGAAAGGATCACTCGAATAGAATTCCTGGGCAGCGTCGAGGAACCAATTTTTTTGCTCAATGGCGCATAAAAGGCGATAATATGGCTTATTTCAGAAATTTAGAAGGCAGGCTTCAGGGGTTGACCAGTCTTTTGTGCAAGAATGACCGCTGGCTCATATTGATGAACGCGGATCCCGACGCCCTTGCTTCGGCCATGGCCCTGAAAAGGATCATGTCCAGCCGGGTGGGAAACGTTGGTCTGGCGCATATCAATGACATCTCCCGGCCGGACAATCTGGCCATGATCAAGCTCCTGCGCATCCCGCTGCAAAAATATACTCCGCTCGTGGCCGCTCAGTTCGACCGTTTCGCCCTGGTCGATTCGCAGCCGCATCATAATGAAGGTTTTGCGGACATTGAATTCAGCGTGGTTATCGATCATCACCCGAAAAGCGAAAGAAATCCGGTTGAAGCTCCGTTTACCGAAATACGCCCGGACTACGGGGCAAACAGTTCCATGCTCACCGAGTATCTGTATAATTTAAAGATGCGCCCCGGCAAATTGCTGGCAACGGCCCTGGCTTACGGGATCAAAACCGACACGCAGAGTTTTGAACGTCAGTTCAATGATGTCGATATCCGTGCCTTCCGGTACCTGACAAAATTTTATAATCCGCTTTTGCTGCGCAAGATTGTCCGTTCGGAAATGCGCAAGGAATGGCTGAAATATTTTTCCCTGGCCTTTAAAAAATTGAAAATAATCGGCAACGGAGTGAGTGTTTTCATGGGCGAGGTCGATTCTCCGGACATCCTGGTTATCCTGGCCGACTTTTTTCTCAAGGTCCATAATATTTCCTGGGATATTATAAGCGGCATCTCCGGGGACAAACTGGTGGTCATCATGCGCGGAGACGGCCTGCGCAAGGATGTGGGCAAGATGTCCGAAAAATTGTTTGCCGATTACGGAACGGCCGGAGGACATAAATCGATGGCCCGGGCGGAGATAAATCTGGAGAAGCTTGGCAAGCAGCATGCCCAGCAATTCATACTGCAAAGGCTGGGGGAGAGAAAGAAGCGGAGCGTCAAAAAAACAGGCAAGGCGGAATAAAATGCTTGGTGAGCATTTGACCCTGGAGCGCAAGCCGGTTTTTCTGGTCGACGGCAGTTCCTTTTTGTACAGGGCCTTTTACGCGTATCCCGATCTGAAGACCTCAAAGGGGTTTCCAACCAACGCCATTCATATCCTGCTCCGGATCATGCTCAAGATTGCCCGGGAGGAAGAGCCGGAGTACATGCTTTTTTTGATGGACGGCAAGGGTCCGAATTTTCGGCATGAACTTTTTGCCGAGTATAAGGCCAACCGCCAGAAAATGCCGGAGGCCTTGAGTTCCCAGATAGAGCCCATTTTGCGCGCGGTACGCTGCATGGGCATTTCCAACCGGGTCCCGGAAGGCATTGAAGCCGATGACTGCATCGCCAGCCTGAGTCACCGTTTCCGGACGATTTATCCGGTGGTTATCGTCGGTTCGGACAAGGATCTTTATCAATGCCTGGATTCCGATGTTTATTTATGGGACCCGGGCAAGAAAAATCAAGTTTACGCCGGCGAAGACGTTTTGAAAACACAGGGGCTGAGACCGGAACAATGGCCGGACTATCAGGCCCTTGTGGGCGACAGTTCGGATAATATTCCCGGGGTGCCGGGCATAGGACCCAAAACCGCCGCCAAGATACTCGCGACCTGTCCCTCTCTTGAGGATATCCGCGACCATTTTTCCCGTTTGGGCAAGGCGGAAAAGCGCAAATTGGAGCCCTATCTGCAGCAGATTTTCGTCTATCGTCAGCTGACCAGCCTGAAAAAAGATGCCTGCACGGATATCCGCCTGAAAGATTTGAAGGTCCAGGAACGGGACGAGCAGGGATTGCTAGAATTTTTCAAGGAATACGAATTGCGTTCCCTCCTGAATGAAATCAGCGCGGACGGCAAACAGGACTTAAATTCCGCAGAGAAAGATGAAGCGCAAAAGATCAGCGTGAAAAAGGTCAGCTCCCTGCCGGAGTTAGCGAAGAAAAACGTTGGGTTTGTGGAGGCGGAAAAAGGCTTTTTGCTGGCAGCCGGGGATCAAGAATGGCTATGGGACGGCAGTGAGCAGGAATTGGCCGGTGCTTTAAAGCACAGTCTGGTTTTCATTCCCGGTTACAAGGACCTTATCCGGCGGGGAAACTATTGGCGGGCGCTTTCCATACAATGTTTTTTTGATGTTTCTCTGGCCGCCTATCTTTTAAATCCGGAGGAAAGGGATTATTCCTGGGCGGCAATAAAACGGAAAATGCTTCCGAAAGTCGGGGTCCATGCCCGGAATGAGGCCCTGGCCTGTCTTAAAATCGGGGAAAGCATGTCCTCCATGCTGCAGGCAGCGAATCTCCTGCCGCTTATGCGCGAAATGGAGATGCCTCTCATTCCGGTCCTGGAGGCCATGGAACGCAGAGGAGTGCGCATTGATCTGCAGTCGTTCAACGCCTTTTTAAAAGAAGTCCGTTTGGAACTGGACGAGTTGGAAAAGGAGATTCATCGCCTGGCCGGAGAAACATTCAATGTCCGTTCCAGTCAGCAGCTGGCGGACGTCCTTTTCGGCCGACTCGGGCTTGAAGTGCGGCGCAAGACTCCGAAAGGCGCCCCTTCGACCTCCAGCCAGGTCCTGGAGACCATGCGCGGTGAACATGAGATAATATCCCTTATCCTGCGTTACCGGACCCTGGAAAAACTGCGTTCCACATATTTAAATCCCCTTCCGCAAAAAGTTGACGCCCAGGGCCGCCTGCATACCCATTTCAATAATACGGCCACCGCCACCGGGCGCCTGTCCAGCAGTGACCCCAATGTCCAGAATATACCGATAAAGGGTGAATTCGGAGCACGCATGCGGGCCTGTTTCGTGCCCCGCGAAGGAGCGATGCTCGTCGGAGGCGATTATTCCCAGATTGAACTGCGCGTTTTGGCCCATATGTCCCGCGACCCGGAACTGGTGGACGCTTTTGCCCGCAACGAGGATATCCACAGCCGGACCGCCGCCCTTTTATTTGAAAAGAGTCAAGACGAGGTTACCCGCAATGAGCGGCGCAAGGCGAAAACGGTCAACTTCGGGCTCATCTATGGAATGGGGCCGCGGAAGCTGAGCCGGGAACTCGGTATCAGCATGAACGAGGCCAAGGAGTTTATAGAGAAATATTTCAGTAAGCTTAAGCGTGTCGGCGCATTTTTCGAGGAAGTGGAGCAAAAAGCGCATGCAGACGGTTTTGTCCTGACCCTGGCTGGAAGAAGACGTCTTCTGCCGGATATAAATTCACGCAACGCCAATCTGGCTCAACAGGCGCGAAGGATGGCCGTGAATACCGTGATTCAGGGTTCGGCGGCGGACATAATAAAACAGGCCATGCTGGATGTGCATAATGATCCCGAATTGCGCGGCATGGAGGCCGAACTTATATTGCAGGTGCACGATGAACTTCTTCTGGAAGTTCCTGAAGCTGATAGCAGACAGGCCGGAGACGTTCTGGCCCGGCTGATGATGAACGCGTGGAAATTGAGCGTCCCCCTGGCCGTGGACTGGGGGGCGGGAGAGGATTGGAGCCGGGCGCATTCCGGATAACACAAAAATCAGGTGAACTTTTTTCTGTGGACTGAACAGTTACAAAAAAGGAAAGTAAATGTCTAAAAAGAGACTGCTTACTCCCGGACCGACGCCGATTCCCGAGGAAGTCAGGCTGGCCATGGCCCGGGACATGATACATCATCGCAAGGATGAATTTAAGAGTATTCTGCGTGAAACGCAAAAGGATCTGCGTTATCTTTTCGGAACGGGGCAGCCGGTACTGCCGCTTTCCAGTTCCGGAACCGGGGCGATGACCGCGGCGGTGAACAATCTTTTTTCGCCGGGAGAACAGGTGGTCGTGATCGAGGGCGGCAAGTTCGGGCAGAGATGGTCGGATATCGCCCAGGCCCGGGGGCTGGAAGTCATCGCCCTGCCTATTGAATGGGGGCAGCCGGTGCGGATCGCGGATGTGGAAAACGCGCTGTCCAGATGGCCGGATGTATCCGGTCTGCTCGTTCAGGCCTCGGAAACCTCTACCGGCGTGCTGCATCCGGTCCGGGATCTTGCGGCGCTGTGCGGCAAAAAGGGGATTTTGTCGGTTGTGGACGGAATTTCCGCGGTGGGCGTATCCCCGTGTCCAATGGACGAATGGGGGATTGACTGCCTGTTGACCGGCTCCCAGAAAGGGCTGATGCTTCCTCCGGGGATGGCCTTCGTGGCTTTAAGCGAGCGGGCGTGGTCCAAAACGGACGAAGTTAAGCCAAAAGATTTTTATTTTGATCTTCCCCGGGAAAAGGATAAAAGCGCTCTAAATCAGACTCTTTTCACTTCCCCGGTGAGTCTGGTTATCGGGCTTCACCGGGTGCTGCAAATGTTCCGGGAACAGGGGCTGGAGGACGTTTATGCCAGGCAGCGGGCCCTGACCGCCATGACCCGGACCGGAGTGCGGGCCATGGGACTGGATCTTTTGGTTTCCGAGGCGTATACTCTGGGCCTGACTTCGGTCCTGTTGCCCCCCGGGATAGACGGAACGCGATTGCTTGAGGTCGCGGCCGCTAAATACGGGGTGGTTATGGCCGGGGGCCAGGATCATCTGAAGGGGCGGATCGTCAGAATAGGGCATATGGGGTATGTCGATTGGGGCGATATCCTGGCCGGATTGACGGCCTTGAACGGCGCCTTTCTTGAATGCGGCGGGTTTTCCGGCTCGCGTGATTATCTGGAGCGGGCCGCGGCTGCTTATCGCACAAAATTTGAATGCCAAAAAACACAGGATGAGCCCGCGGCTTAACAAGTGATTGTCAGACAGCAGCGGGCAGGACGGAGGAAAAAAATGGATTCGGAAAAGAAAATGGATGAACAAATGCGGCAGGACAAACCCGGAGCGGAACCGGAATCCAGCCGGGAACAGCGCCAAAAGGTGGCCAGGGATTTTGCCCGGACAACCGCTGAACAGCCGGAAGTAAACGCCCTGCCCAAGCTGGACTTCTCGACTTTTGTCATGTCTCTTTCCTCCTCGGCCATGATGCATCTGGGCGAGATATCCGAACCGGAAACCGGTTTACAGCAGGAAAATCTGCCCTTGGCCAAACAGACCATAGACCTTTTGAGTCTGCTCGAGGAAAAGACAGCCGGAAATTTGGGAGCGGATGAAAATCGCCTGCTCAAGGATATCCTTTTTGAACTGCGCATGAAATACGTGCGTAAATCCACTTAGGAGTTCCCGCATGGGAGAAAAAAATATTCGCGCCGGTCTGGTGGGAGTAACTGGTTATTCGGGAATGGAAATGGTCCGCCTGCTGAACGGACATCCCTATATGTCATTGACCCGGGTTACCTCGCGTCAACAGGCCGGACAGCCGCTTAAAAAATTGTTTCCCTATGTTCAGGGTTTGCAATGTGCGGACCTTGCCGTAAGCAGCCCGGATACGGACGACCTGGCCGGGAATTGCGATCTTGTTTTTCTGGCCGTGCCGCACGGGACGGCCATGCATCTGGGCGCGCGGCTTTTTCAGGCCGGGATCAAGGTGGTTGATTTGAGTGCTGATTTCCGCCTGCGCGAGGCATCGGTGTACGAAGAATGGTACAATTTAAAGCATGAACAGACCGTTTGTCTTGGTCATGCCGTCTACGGCCTGCCGGAACTGTATGCCGAGAAGATAAAAGAGGCTTCGCTCATAGCCAATCCCGGCTGCTATCCGACCTCGGTCATCATGGCCTTGAGCCCTGCTTTGCGCATGGATCTGGTGGAAAGAGAGGGGATCATAGTCGACAGCAAATCCGGGGCGACAGGCGCAGGGCGGAGTACCAAGCAGGCCAGTCTGTTCTGTGAGATCCATGATAATTTTCGAGCCTACAATCTGGGCCGGCACCGGCATACTCCGGAAATAGAGCAGGAATTGTCCCTGGTCAGCGGTCAAAAAATCACGATTTCCTTTAATACCCATCTTCTGCCCACCAACCGGGGAATTTTGAGCACCTGTTATACGCGGCTGAAAAAACAGCTGTCCCAGGCGGAAATCATTGCCGCGTATACCGAAGCTTTCGCCGGGTGTCCCTGGGTCCGGGTTCTGCCCTCCGGAACTCTGCCCGAGACGCGCTGGGTGCGGGGGAGCATGTTCTGTGATTTGGGTCTGGTCAAGGACGAGCGCACCGGCGGATTGACGATTGTCTGCGCCATCGACAATCTTTGCCGCGGAGCTTCGGGACAGGCCCTGGCCAATGCCAACCTGATGTTCAAGCTCCCGATTGACGCCGGTTTGGATCCAGCCCCCCTTGTACCCTGATCTGCAAAGGAGATCATGATGAATCAGGCTCCGGAGGCGAGCGTGAATATTTTTGTGGCCCGGCAGCCGGTCTTTGATGCCTGCAAGCGAATATGGGGCTATGAGCTTTTGTTCCGGCAGAGCGATGCTGTGAACAAAGCGGTTATAACCGATGCGGAAATCGCCACGCAAAGTGTTATCGCCGACGGCTACGCGATGGCATTTTCCGGGGTTCCCGGTTCGGTTATGTGTCTGGTCAATTTTTCCCGCGGGCTTCTGCTGCAGGATACCGCCCTGGCCCTGCCTCCGGAAAACACCGTGGTTGAGATTCTGGAAACGGTAGAGCCGACCCCGGAGATAGTCGAAGCCGGGAAAAAATTGAAAAGTCTCGGCTATAAAATCGCCCTGGACGATTTTGTCGGAGATCCCGGCTACGAGCCGCTTCTGGAAATGGCCGATCTGATCAAAGTCGATGTCCTGAATATGGATGAAAATGAAATCGTGCAGGTGGCGGAAATGCTGCGCCCCTACAAGGGCCGGCTTCTGGCGGAAAAGGTGGAAGACAATGCAGTTTTTGCCGTTTGCCGCGACGCCGGGTTTACCCTGTTCCAGGGCTTTTTTTTCAGCCGTCCGGAAATAATCCCGGGGCGCAAACTCGCGCTCGGGGAATTGTCCAAACTTGAATTGTTAAAGGAACTCGCCCGCGAAGACATCGATTTCGCCCGGCTGGCCGAGATAATTCAGACCGATGTTTCGCTGACCTACAGACTGCTCCGGCATATTAATTCCGCGGCTTTTTCTTTTACGCAAAAGGTGGAGTCCATTCAGAGGGCCCTGACCCTGATGGGGCATAAAAGGCTGGCCGAATGGCTGCGGGTGGTCATTGTCACCGAGATGGGCAAGGGGGATATCGGCCGGGAAATAGTTGCCATGTCCGCCAAGCGGGGCAAGTTTCTGCAGTATCTGGCCCCGGAAATCAAGTTGGGGCTCAGCCCGGAATCCTTGTTTCTGCTCGGCTTTTTGTCCCTGCTGGATGTACTTTTACGGCAGCCCATGCCGGATATAGTAAAAAATCTGCCTTTGAGTCCGGAACTCAGAGAGGCTTTGATCGATCAATACGCCGCGGCCCACAGACTTATCATCCTGAATGAACTGCAGGAAAGGGCGCAATGGGACGCGGTGGGACGGCTGCTTGGGGAATTGGATATGGACGTGCATAAAAGCGCGCAGGCTTTTATCGCGGCCCGTAAATGGGCGGATGACATGCTGGGCAACATCTAGATTTAGAAATATCGTATCTGTTCACCAAACTTTTTTTTCGCGGGCTGAACAGTTACGAAATATCAGCTTTCGTTTCTTTCATCCAAAACGCGCTTTGTTTTTCCGAAAGTCCGCGGCAGTTGACCCGGATCAACCAATTCAATTTCAGCCCGGATCAATATTTTTTGTCTGATTTTGCGGGCAATGGCCTGCAGCAGGGAAGGCTCATCGCTGTTTTCGCCCCCCTTGTTCCGTTCCACGCTGATATTCATCAGATCCACGCCGTTTTTCCGGGAAAGCTGTATCAGGTATTCCGAACTTATTTCCGGGAACTTTTCAAGCACGTCCGCTATTTGCCCGGGATAGATATTTACACCGCGAAAAATTATCATGTCGTCCGAACGGCCCAGAATGCGGTCATGCCGGGGCATTTGCAGTCCGCAGGGGCATTCGCCGGGAATGATCCGGGTCAAATCGCGGGTACGGTAGCGGATCAGGGGGGCGGCCTCCTTGCACAGGGTGGTCACGACCATTTCCCCGATTTCCCCGGGCTGAACCGGTTTCAGGGTCTCGGGATCGACTATCTCCAGAATGAATTTGTCCGCCCAGTAATGCATGCCCTGATGCGCGGCGCATTCCAGGCCCGTTCCCGGTCCGTAGATCTCGGTCATCCCCGGAATGTCGAAGCTGTCTTCCAGGCCCAGGATTTCTTCGATCTGGGCGCGCATTTTGGGGGTGTGCGTTTCCGCTCCGAAAATCAGGCGGCGTAATGCGATCTTGTCCTTCAGGTTGCGTTTCTGGATCTGTTCGGCCAGAAGCAGGGCCATGGAAGCCGTTGAGCACAGGCAGGTGCTTTGCATGTCGGTCAAAAACTGGAGGTGAAAGTCAAGATTCCCCGGTCCTAAAGGTACGGCCATGGCTCCGAAATGTTCGCATCCGAGTTGAAAACCGGCTCCGGCCGTCCACAACCCGTACCCCACCGCGATTTGAACCCGGTCCATGGCCGTTAAGCCGGCCAGTTCGTAACAACGGGCCATCATTTCTTTCCAGGTATATATGTCGTTTTGGGTATAGGCCAGTATCTTGCGCTTGCCGGTTGTTCCGGAAGAAGCGTGGATGCGGACCACGTCCTTTTCCGGAACGCTCAAAAGCGGCAGGGGATATTCCCGGCGCAGGTCGTCCACGCTTGTCATGGGCAGGTTTGCCAGATCCGCGATGTCCCGGATATCTTCCGGCCGCATGCCGGTCCGGCTCAGCTTGTCGCGATAAAAGGAATTGTTCGCGTACGCGTGGTTTACGGTCCATTTAAGGCCGTTTTGCTGGATCGCGGCCAGTTTCCCGGGGTCAAGCCGGGGAATGAATGTTGCCTTTTCAGCGTGCATGAATGTTCTCCTGAACGTGGTTTGTGCACCAAATTTTTTGCTCCTCCTGCTTTCGGCCCGCGGTTTTCTGATGGCCGCCGAGGGGTGACGCTTGTCCCCTCCGGACCCGCCGGCCTGAAGGAGAAGCAAAATGGCTTGCCGGCAAGGTATGTTGGCCCGGGAAATTGCGTTATATGTACAGTCCCGCGGTCCGGTTTCCTCCTTTTAGAGTGCATCAGAAAACCGGACGCTGCAAAGATTTTATTTTAAGGTTGCGGGCAAATCCCGGTTTAGATGCTCAGAATTTACAGTTGCTCGTAATCGAAACGGCTTGTATGCTGGTAGCGGTACAGCCGCAAATTGACGCGGATTATGCTGGGCAATGGCAAACTTTGTCAAGCCGGTCCGGCAAGCGGGCATGCTTCCGGTTTGTTATTGTTAGTTCTTATCCGGAAATTAAAAAATTTTGTATATGTTCACCAAATTTTTTGCGGCTCTTCGACGGAATGCATGGATTTTTGCGAGTTATTCTCCTGATCCTTTTGATGCCGCACTTTCGGTTCTGTATTTTCTAAGCCCCGCCAAAGGGGGATGCCCGCCCCCTTCGGCCTCGCTGGTTCCAAAGGAAGGCAGTTTTTGTTATCGGCAATGCCAATCGGTTTGAGAACCTGTTTTTGTGTTCCGTCCCGCGGTCCGTTTTCCCCCTTTTGGCGAGGGCGGGAAAATATGCGAACCTTTCGTCAGGAACATCAGCAAGGATCACTCGAATAAAATTCCTGGGCAGCGTCAAGGAACCCAAAATTTCCGGATGGAAACCAGTCAATCTTTAAATTTGGCAGTGATGACATGCAATTCCCATATTTTATTTTGGCAGCCGCGGTGCTCGGCCTGTGTCTGGGCAGCTTTTACAATGTCTGCATACATAGATACCTGAGCGGGGAATCGATTGTCTGGCCGGGGTCGCATTGTCCGCTATGCGGGCACCGTCTTGCGTGGTGGGAGAACATTCCGCTAGTCAGTTTTCTGGTCCTGCGCGGACGCTGCCGGGAGTGCACCGGGCGTATAAGTGTCCGTTATCCGTTTGTAGAGATTGTCTCCGGGACGATAAGCGCCCTTTTGGCCTGGAAATTCGGACTTACATGGACGTGGGCCGTGTACACTTTTTTTGCCGGACTGCTGATAGTCGCTTCTTTTATCGATTTGGCGGCGTATATATTGCCCGATATCCTGACTCTTCCCGGAGCCGGGCTGGCCCTGGCCCTTACTCCGCTTTTGCCGTTACCCTGGTTTGATGCTTTTGTCGGAGCTGCCGCGGGCTTTGCGGTTTTCTGGATATTGCAGTATGGGTATAAAGCAATCAAGAAACAGGAAGGACTGGGCGGGGGCGATGTCAAGCTTATGCTGCTTATCGGCGCCCTGGTCGGCTGGAAAGGGCTGCCCTTGACCATTTTTCTGGCTTCATGCCTCGGACTGGCCGCCAGCCTTTTCTATCTGTATCGGGAGCGTAACAGGGGCATGCAGACGCGCATTCCCTTCGGTCCCTTCCTGGCCCTTGGGGCGTATGTGTATATATTGTGCGGCGAGCGTATCTGGGCCTGGTATCTGGGCGTGACCTTCTGAGGCTGGCCGTGTCCGCGGCACGGATATCGATCCGGTGCGAAAATAATGCTGATAAAATAAAAAGTCGGGTCAAGGTGGGTAAGAATTTTTTTTATCGTTTTTTGCCGGGCGCGGCCATGCTGCTATTCTTATTGTCCGGGCCGGGGGTTGTTCAGGCCGGGACGATTTATTATTATCAGGATGAGTCGGGCGTCATGCATTTTACAGACACGCCGGTTTCGGATAAGTTCAGGCCATTCCTGGCCTTCAGCCGCCACGACCTGGACCAGCCCGAGATTGACAGGCTTGTTTCCCTTTACGCCTCGAATTACGAGCTGGACCCGGACCTGGTGCACGCGGTGATCAAGGCCGAATCGGACTATGATCCGAACGCGGTTTCCACGGCGGGAGCCGAGGGGCTTATGCAGATCATCCCCCAGACGCAAAGGCATCTGGGCCTGGATGAACCGTTTGATCCGGACGCGAATATAGAGGCCGGCGTGCGCTACCTGAAAAATCTTATCGCCCGTTATGATAAGCTTCCGCTGGCGCTGGCCGCTTATAACGCCGGTCCTTCCAATGTGGACAGGTACAAAAGTATTCCGCCGTTTGCCGAGACAAGGCATTATGTGCGCAAGGTGCTTAGAATATACAAGAAACGCAAGGGGAACAATTAATAAATGTTTAATATGGCCAACAATCTTACCCTGGCCCGCATGGGCAGCATTCCGCTGATAGTGTTTCTGCTGTACTTTCCGAACCGGGTGACCGCTCTCATGGCCATGCTGATTTTTATCGCCGCCAGTCTGACCGACCTTGCCGACGGGATCATCGCCCGCAAATATAATCTGATCACCAATATGGGCAAGTTTTTGGACCCGCTGGCCGACAAGCTGCTTATCGCAGCGGTTCTGGTCATGCTCGTGCAGCTTTCCTGGCTGCAGGGCTGGATCGCCGTAGTTATTATCAGCCGGGAAATAATGGTTACCGGATTGCGGTCCATAGCCGCGGAAAAGGGGCTGGTCATAGCCGCGGACAAATACGGCAAGATAAAGACCATAATCCAGTGTGTGGCCCTTTGCCCGCTTATCCTGCATTATCCCTGGTGGGGTTTTGATCCCCGCCGGGCCGGGACGATACTTATATACGCAGCCCTGATTCTGACTGTTCTTTCCGGCGCGAATTATCTTGCGGCTTTTTACCGCCGGGTCCTGGCCGGTTAAGTTATATACGGAGGTAACTATGGCCCAGATAGACGCTTTTTTCAAAATGATGAATGACTTGGGAGCGTCCGACCTTCATCTTTCCTCGGGGTCCCAGCCCGTGATCAGACTGCACGGCGATATGCAGCGCGTGAAATACAAGACTCTGGATCACGATGAGCTGAAAAAGATGCTTTACGAAATCGCCCCGGAGGCCAAGGCCAAGGAGTTTGAAGAAAGCGGGGATATTGATTTTTCCTACGAAGTGCCCAAAATGGCCAGGTACAGGGTCAATTTCTTTCTGCAGCGCCGGGGTATTGCCGCCGTGTTCAGGGAGATTCCGGAAAAGATCCTGACCATAGACGATCTGGGTCTGCCGCCCATTTTGCGCAAACTGGCCCATTTGCCCAAGGGCCTGGTCCTGGTGACCGGGCCGACCGGATCCGGTAAATCAACCACGCTGGCGGCGATAATGGACTACGCCAACCGGAGCCGCAAGGATCATGTCCTGACCATTGAAGATCCCATAGAGTTCGTGCATGAACCGATACACTGCCTGATAAACCAGCGTGAGGTGGGGCGGGACACCAAGAGTTTCCAGGCCGCCTTGCGCGGAGCGCTGCGCGAGGATCCGGATATTATTCTGGTCGGGGAAATGCGCGACCTGGAAACAATTCAGCTCGCCCTGGAGGCCGCGGAAACCGGGCATCTGGTTTTCGGCACGCTGCATACCATTTCCGCGTCCAAGACCATTGACCGCATAATTGAAGTCTTTCCCGGCAATCTGCAGGGGCAGATCAGATCGGGCCTGGCTGATTCCCTGAAATCAGTGGTGGCCCAGAATCTTTTCAAGAGAACGGACAAGCCCGGACGGGTGGCGGCATTGGAGATCCTCATCGCCACTCCGGCGGTGCGCAATCTTATCCGGGAAAACAAGATATACCAGATAAATTCGACCATAGAGACCGGACGCAAGTTCGGCATGCAATCCCTGGACGACGCGATCATGGATCTTTTGAAGAAAAAGATCATCGATCCGGAGGCCGCGTATAACAAGGCGGTGAACAAGGGAAAATTCAGGGATTTCCTGGCCGAACCTCCCGAGGACTTTACCGAATTTTAGGAGCGCAGGCAGAAATTGAGGAAGAATCATGCTTAGATCACAGATGGATTATATCGTAAATCAGGTTCTGCAGGTCGCTCCCGGGCTCTCGGATATAATTTTTACCGCGGGCAAGCCGATCCAGGCCGAAGTAGACGGCAGTCTGACGGACATAAAAACAGATCCGGATCTGGGGCGTCTTAAACCTTTTCAAACCGAATCCATGGCCCGGGTGGCCATGGGGCAGAATTACCGTCTGTACCGGGACCAATTAGGTACCGGTTCCTGCGATTTGACCTACGTCCTGCCCAAAAAAGCCAGATTCAGGGTCAATATCTTTAACCAGCGGGGAACAATGGCCATGGTCATGCGCAAATTGGCCATGGAAATTCCGACCATTGACGGTCTGCATCTGCCCCCGATTTTTAATCAGATGGCCGAGGAGCAATACGGACTTGTTCTGGTCACCGGTGGAACGGGAACCGGTAAATCCACCTCCCTGGCCGCCCTGATCGACTCGATCAACGCCAATTATGCCAAGCATATCGTAACCCTCGAGGATCCCATAGAATATTTGCATCGACATAAAAAAGGGGTGGTCAATCAACGGGAAATGGGGAATGACTTCAATACATTTGCCACGGGCTTGCGCGCCGCTCTTCGCCAGGCCCCGAAAGTTATACTGGTCGGGGAAATCCGCGATCGGGAAACGGTGACTATCGCTTTGGAAGCCGCGGAAACCGGCCATCTTGTTCTGGGTACCCTGCACACCAGCGACGCCGGGCAGACCATAAGCCGTGTCGTGGGTATGTTTGATCTGACCGAGGAGCGCTTTATACGCATGCGTCTGGCGGAAAGCCTTAAATTTGTTGTCTCGCAAAGGCTCATGCCCCGGGTTGACGGCGGGCGTATCGCCGCGTTCGAAATACTGCGCAATAATCTGCGTATCCGGGAAACAATACTGCAGGGCGAAAACGCGGAGACCAGTTTTTACAATCTGATTTCCGAGGGCGACGCTTACGGGATGTTTACTTTTGATCAGCATTTGCGCAAGCTTTTCGAACAGGGCAAGATCAGCGAAAATATCGCTTTGCTCAATGCATCGGACAAGACGACATTGAAGCAGATGATCGACAAGATAAAAGTGGAGCGGGGCGAGGACGTGACCGATATCACCGGATTGGAGCTTGATTACGCTTATGATGACACCAAGGGCTGATGAAAATGTATCTGTACCTGTTCAGCAAAATTACGCAAAAAATCCGGTGAATTTTTTAATGTAGTGACCGGTTACCTGTTTTTTATAAATTCGAGACGGGAAGATTTTCATGGAAATTCAATGTGCCAATTGTAAAAAGACATTCAATATACCGGAAGAAAAATTGCCCAGGTCTTCCCGGTTTTCGTTCAAATGCCCGGCCTGCAAAGAGAAAAGCATGATCGATCTCGGGTCCGGGCAAAAAGGCCCGGCCGGAAAAGAGGCGAAGCAAAACGAGGATCTCCTGGCCGAACCGGATTATTTTCCTCCGGGGGCGAATACCGTCCTTATCTGCACGGCTGACGAGGAACTGGAGCATAGGGTTAAAATTTTCATGGAAGGCAAGGGATATTATACGACCATTGCCGCGGATGGTCAGCTGGCTTCGGCCAAGGCCAGGCTGAACCGGTATGATATCGTTTTTGTTGAAGAAGCCGGGTCCTTCCAGCCCCTGTTGAACGAGGTCCATACCTGGTCCGGAGCCGTACGCAGAAATACCAATGTCATCATGATCGGCGAAAGGGTTGACAGTTTCAACCAGACCGAGGCCTTTTTGCTCGCGGTCGATTTTTATCTGAACAAAAGGGATAAAGAGAAAATTGAGGAGTATCTGCTCTTGTGTCTCAAGGAACACGAGATTAACAACGAGTTGTGGTTCAAGGCGCTCAAGGAACAGGAAAATGTCAAATAATAACGCCCGGGTCCGTGTTCTGACCTGTCTGCAGACCATTCTCGAGCTTGAGGACGCTGTTGCCCGCCTGCCGGTGGATGTCGATATAAGCCGGGAGTTGAAGCAGATAAAGACCATGGTCGATCGCATATGGGAAATTCGCATGGACGAGGACGATGTTTTGAGGATTGAACAGGCCACTGAGTCTTTTCTGGAGGAAATCAGCCGGCCTTTGCAACAGACCGGAATGGCCAGGCTGAACCGGGGTTTTGTCCAGTAAATGGCTTTTGTGCAGCAAGTTGTACACAAAAAATGCGGTGAACTTTTTTCAAGTGCCGAATTGTTACCTAATCTATTGAATTGAGGTTTTGACGTGGGATTCAGGTTAGTGCTCACTTTTTTATGGGTGGCGATTTTTTTTCTGCTTGCCGAAATTTTTGTGGCCAAGAACGGCATAAGCGATTATCTGCACCTGCGTGAACTCTGCCGGCAAACAAGGGAGCGCAATCAGGAAATCATGGATGAAAATCGGGAATTGAGCCAGGAGATCAGGCTGCTTAGGAACAATAAAGATTATATGGGCAGGATGGTCCGCAAGCGTTTGCATTATGTTGCCGATGACGAGGTGATTTACGTCTTCCCGGATGCGGGACATGAGACAGGAGAATAACATGGAACAAAAGGAAAAATTTTATCTTGACGTGCTTGAATTGGAGCCGGGATCCAGGCTTTTCTATCCTCTGGCCGATATATACCTGAAGCAGAACCGGCTGCGGGAGGCCAGGGAGGTCTTGCTCAACGGGCTCAAGCATCATCCGGATCATTTTGATGCCCGTCTCCTTTTGGCCGCTATTCATTTCGAGCTGGGGGAAAAGGAAGAGAGCCTTGAACTGGTTCGGGATATTTTTTCCCGGATTCAATCCCGCTTTTTCTTCTGGGATCTGCTGGCCCGGGACTACCAGGATGCCGGCCGGGAGGAAATGGGACTGGCCTTAAAGATTATTTCCGCGCAGTCCCGCAATGAGCCGGTAAGTCTGGCCGGGATCATGCGCGTCGGCCTGGAAAGTTTTTTAAATTCCGGCCCGGATGATCCGGCCGGCACGAGTTCTTCGGAGTCCCGGCCGGAAAACACAGTTTCCCGGGCGCCGGAAACAGGGGATACGCCCGAAACAGATGAAGATGATCAGGAAATTGAAACGCCTGAATCCGAGGCACGAAGCGGGGAGGAAGAAGGCGCGGACAGATATCCGGTGCTTGATGAGGATGCTGAGGAGGTCGAGGATCTCGATTTCGATGATCCGGCCCGGACCAGGTCCATGGCCGATCTGCTCTTTAACCAGGAGGAATACGAACAGGCTCTGCGTATCTACCGTCATCTGTGGCGGGGCACGAAACCAGGGGCTGAGCGGCGGGAACTGGAAGATATAATCGTCACTCTGGAAAACAAATTGAGTCCGGAAAAAGACAGGGAAGAGGATATGGGCGGCGAAGCCGAACTTCCCGAAAACGGCGAGGACCTCGCCGGGGAAGAGGCCGGCAGCGGGAATGTCCCCGCGAAAGAGGCTGCGGTGGAGCAAAAAAGAGACGAAGTGGTGGATACCTTGACCCGTCTGGCCGAACGCCTGGAACAGAGAGCCGGGGCCTGAAAAACCGGGTCAAGGGTAGTGCCTGAAGAATAATTTTGTGGTTGGTCTCAAAAATGTGTGCA
>JBNJHA010000004.1:60470-73547 GCA_051748085.1 Thermodesulfobacteriota bacterium | reverse complement strand
TCACGGATTCAGGAACTGACTGTCTAAACCATCGCATGGGTGGGAGATTGGGGGCGTGAAGCTAATGCCACAGACTACTGACTTGGCAGATTAAATATGGACTAGAAAAAGTGGCAAAATCTTGAGGGATAAAAAATGTCATAATCAGATTTTACCGTTTTGTTTTTTGTGGAACGGTTGTGGGTCTAAAGATTTTTTATGTCTAAGTACTTGAAAAAATTGTATCCTTGGTGGAGGCGAGGGGGATCGAACCCCTGACCTCAGCGTTGCGAACGCTGCGCTCTCCCAGCTGAGCTACGCCCCCATAAGCGGATTTAGTTATTGGCAATTTTTTTTTGAAATGTCAAAGGATAATTGAATTTGTCCGCTTTTCTCCTTTCCCGGAAGAGTTCACTCCCGCCCATTTTGTCCTAAATTCATTTCCGAATCGGAAACCTTGTTTCTAAATTCGGAAATTTTTGACTTTCCGGATTTAGAACCAGCTAGATTATTGAGGTAAAAAGTATTGTTTTCAGCCCGCAAACCGGTTATTTGTCAATTCGAAAAAAATCAATTTTACACCTGAAGCAGATATACAGACAGTTTAAGGTTGGCAGATGGAGATTATAAAGGAATTCTGGCATAAGATGGATATACAGGTATGGCTGGGGCTTGTAATCGTCTTTGTCCTTTATTGGCTTACAACAGCCCTGTTCAACAGGTTTTTTCGGAAGAACTCAATATCCAAGGCCAGTTTACGTTTTGTAAAGTGGCTTTTTTTGCTTGCCGGTCTATATGTTTGTGATTTTATTATATTTCCCGCTCTTGACGTGCAGATCCCGTACAATCTTTTTTTTCTAGTTAAACTGCTTGTAATCTGGATTTTGATAAAAAGTTTTCTGGATGGTTTTTATACCGAAGTGTATCTGAAAAGGATAAGGAAAAAAAAGGTAAACTTTATCGTCCTTGACTTTTTCAAGCTTCTTGTTTTTTGCGCACTGATTATCCTGCTTATCAAAAATGTGTTTCAGGTCAATCCGGGGTCGATACTGACTTCCTCGGCTATTCTTACAGCTATTATTGGCCTTTCCATTCAGGATACCATAGGTAGCCTGATTTCCGGACTTTTGATTCAGATAGAAAAACCTTTCAAGCTCGGGGACTGGATTTCGGTGGCCGATCTGGAAGGCAAGGTAGTGGATATAAGCTGGCGATATACAAAAATTGAGGCGGTAACTCTTGATTATATAATGATCCCGAATAACAGCATTTCCCGGGATACTTTGGTAAATTACAGCCAGCCGATCAGTAAGGTGATGCGTATCCTGGATGTCGGGGCTTCTTATGAGGCGCCGCCGATCAAAGTAAAACAAGCCCTGATCGAGGTCATATCCAAGGTCAAACTTGTGGAAAATTATCCCCGCCCGGTGGTCAGGCTGAATAGATATGAAGATTTTCGGATAATTTACAGAATAATTTTCTATGTCCGCAATTTCGAGGACATGTGGCAGGCTTGGGACGAATTATATACCAGTATATGGTATCAATTCAAGAAGACCGGAATCGATATTTCAATGCCCAGGCAGGATGTATACTTGAAAAAAGAGCAAAAGGAGAGTGAAAACAAAGAAATACTTGAAATGCTTCAGAATTTGACCCTTTTTTCCGGCCTGTCCTACCAGGAATTAAACCTTTTGGTCCGTTCGTCCATCGTCAGGACCTACCCGCCTGAAGCGTGCATTATTTGTCAGGGAGATGACGATAACAATCTGTTTGTCATTGTTTCCGGAGAGGTTACGGTCCTCCGGGAAGAAAAAGTGCTCGCCCGTCTTGGACCGGGAGATTTTTTCGGAGAAATGGCTCTTCTTACCGGCGAACCGCGATCAGCGGATATTCATTCAGCAGACAAGATGACCTGCCTGATCATAGACCGGGAGGCGTTTCGAGTTCTTTTGGAAATGAATTCGGCTGTATATAATAACATATATCAACTTTTTGAAGAACGCAGCCAGCAGATCAGTCCCAGAATGCAGGGGAAAGATAAAAGTTCAACCGAAACACTGTTTGAAAAATTCAAGAATATTTTTAGTCAGTGAGTGAATAACCTGTGTCCGGCGGCAAGTTGTTTTTGGATGCTTCCGTCTTGGCCAGTTGATCGCATTGTTCGTTACGTTCATCTCCGGCGTGACCTTTGACCCATTCAAACTTTATGTCGTGCCGGCCGGTTTCCCGGGCGAATATTTCCCACAAATCCTTGTTTTTCACCGGCTTTTTGGAAGCAGTCTGCCAGCCGTTTTTTTGCCATTTTTTTAGCCAGCCCTTGGTAATGGCATTGGCGACATATTGGGAATCGGTTCGGATAAGCACGCTTGCCGGTTTTTTCAATGCCTTCAGACCAGCTATCACGGCCATAATTTCCATTCTATTGTTTGTAGTTCGGCTGAAACCCGCGGAAATGGTTTTTTGTTTTTCGCCGTATTCAAGAATGGCAGCGTATCCCCCCGGTCCGGGATTGCCCAGGCTGCTGCCGTCAGTGGTCAGTTGAACAGAATATTTAGATGTCATTGTCCTACCGTGGATAGTTGTTTTTCAATCAGCCCCAGGGCTTTGCCCAGGCCTTCCGGCCAGTTGTCCGGCCAGTATCCTTTAAAATGTGTCTTTTGAAGGTGGATAATGAAATTGTCGCCAACGGCCTTTTTAGCCAGGGGCGGAAATATTATTATCGCTTCATGCTTTGGAGGGCACAGGCCGATAAAAATGGTTTTGCCGTCCAATTTGGGAACCATTGTCTTTTCCCGGGTAATTTTTATTTGCAACTCCAGTCCGTATTTTCTTTTAATGCGCTTCGCGAAGTTGTAAATGGCTTGTTTTTGGGCCTTGTTCAAGGTTTGGGTTTGATCCCAGAGATTTTGTTTTGATTCAATGTGCGTCAGGGAATGTTCAAAGTTTTTCCAGAATAATACCCCGACGGCAATGAATATCCCAATCATGGCCAGGATGCGAAAGAGTTGCATGGCCGGAGTTCTGGATTCTTTTTTTTCCAACATCAGCTTTTTAGTTCATGTATTAAGGACTGTTAATGAAAAGCGGTAATCATTTTTGAGATGATATCCATTCTTTCAATGGGGTTTCGACCAGGGAGCGTATTTCCTGAAGTCGTTTTTCCGATTCGGCCTCGAAGCGCAGGACCAGAACCGGCTGGGTGTTGGAAGCCCGAAGCAAGCCCCATCCATCCGGAAAAGTTATGCGTACGCCATCCACGTCCACAATATCGTAGTTTTTTCGGAAGTATTTTTGTGCGCTTTCGACAACACTGAATTTTATTTCCTCCGGGCAATCGACCCTTATTTCAGGAGTGTTAAAAGTTTTGGGCCAGTCATCTAAAAAAGAGCTGAGAGGCTTTTGTAGTTCCCGGGCGACGATTTTACATAAGCGCAAGGCGGCATAAAGCGCGTCATCAAAACCGTAGTAATCATCGGCGAAGAACATGTGCCCGCTCATTTCGCCCGCTAGCAGAGCATTGGTTTCCTTCATCCTGGATTTTATCAGCGAATGTCCTGTTTTCCACATTATTGGCCTGCCGCCGTGGTTTTCGATGTCCCGGAATAAAAGATGCGAGCATTTTACCTCGCCAATTACCGTGGCCCCAGGATTTTTTTGGAGCACCTCACGGCCGAAGATGGCCAATAATTTATCCCCGTAAATAAGATCACCGTTTTCATCCACAACTCCGATTCTGTCTGCGTCACCGTCCAGACCGATTCCCATGTGTGCATTTTCCCGGACTACAGTTTGCCTTAAATCGGTAATGTATTCGGCAACGGTTGGATCCGGATGATGATTCGGAAAATCGCCGTCAGGTTGGCAATATATAGGAACTACGTCCACCCCGGCCTGTCTAAGGAGTTCCGCGCATACTTCACCGCCGCTGCCGTTTCCGCCGTCAACCACGACTTTTATCCGGTTTTTTAATGTGATTTTGGACAAAATGTATTTCAGATATTCAGGGGCAATGTCTACTTTGGAAACCATGGCCGTGCTTGCCGGGAATTTTTGTTCCTGCATTATGGAATATATTTTGCGAATTTCCTCGGTATGGATGGTGTTTTCTCCGGCCCAGACTTTAAAACCGTTAAATTCGGGCGGATTATGACTGGCGGTGATCATTACCCCGGCATTGAATCCCAGATGCTTAATCGCGAAATAGAAAAGGGGGGTGGCCACCATGTCCAGATAAGTGACGTCCACGCCTGTAGACATAAGCCCCTTTATTATCCGCGTTTGATATTCCGGGGAGCTGTGCCGGCAGTCGCGGGCGACAACAGCCCGGGTGTAGCCGGAATCAAGAAAATAAGTTCCGCATGCCTTGCCCAAAATCTCAACCCATTCTTCGTCAAAATCCTTGTCCACAACGCCTCTAATGTCATAGGCCCTGAAAACGTCTGGTTTGATTTCCTTCATTTTAACATCACCTCATGCCCAAAATGGTTGAATTAATCGGTTGTCATTTATAAGTTCCATAAACTGTTTAGCTTGTTCCATGTATATTGTAAAATCCTTTTAACTTCCTTGACCTTGTGCGCTAAGTCTATTAGTAAAAAAGCCTTAATCAGCGAATAAAAGATGTTTTTGGAGAGACTCTGAAATTTTTGCAGAGCGGGGAAGGACTTGATTTGTAATGATGTCTGACCCTGAATAATTTTTAAGTATTCTGGATAAAATTTATGAATTGGGATTGGGAAAAGTTGCAGGAAAAAAGGCAGAGGCAGGGGCCATCCGGCGGAAGTCCACAAGGCCCTGATTTCGGGGAGATTGGAGAAAAATTTAAACAGTTCAAACAATTTAAAATGCCGGGCGCCAAGTGGCTGGTTATTCTGGCTGTTTTGCTCTGGCTGTTGAGCGGCATATATATAGTAGGTCCTGATGAAGTCGGAGTGGTACAACGTTTTGGCGCGTTTACCAGAATAACCCAATCCGGTCCGCATTATCATTTGCCTTATCCCATAGAAGTGGCTCAGACGCCGCAAGTTACCCAGATCAGAAGAGCGGAAATCGGTTTCAGGAGCCCGATGACCAAAAGCAGCCTTTCCAGCAGCAAACTGGTACCGGAAGAGGCTTTAATGCTTACCGGGGATGAGAACATTGTCGATGTTCAATTTATTGTTCAGTATAAAATTAAAAATCCGGAAGATTATCTGTTTAATATCGCCCAGTCGCAAAAAACCGTCCGCGATGCGGCGGAGGCGGTTATGCGTGAAGTTATCGGCTATAATAAGATTGATGCCGCTTTGACTGAGGGCAAGACTGAAATTCAAAACGACACCAAGGCCCTGCTGCAGGATGTGCTGGATATGTACCACGCCGGAGTGCACATAATGGCCGTGCAATTGCAGGATGTGCAGCCTCCGGATCAGGTTGTTGACGCGTTTAAAGATGTAGCCAGCGCCAGAGAGGATAAAAGCAAGTTTATTAACGAGGCTTACGCTTACAGAAATGAACTTATCCCACGAACCCGCGGAGAATCTGCTTCGATATTAAACCAGGCCGAGGCCTATAAGCAGACCACCATCAGATCGGCAAAAGGTCAGAGCGCAAAATTTGTCTCGGTCTGGAATGCATACAAGGAGGCTCCGACTATTACTAGAAAAAGAATATATCTGGACACAATGCAGGAGGTATTTGCCAAACCTGGAGTCCGTAAGCTTGTCTTGAGCAACGAAGCGATGAAGGGCAGTGTCCCTTATCTACCTCTGCCTAGTTTGGGCCAGGGAAAGCGCTCTGTTCAGTCCGCGGGAGGTAAATAAGATGAATGGCAAGAAAGGACCCATCCTGATCATATTCATTGCGGTGCTTCTGCTCGGCGTTAGTCAGGCTTTTTATACCGTTGATCAGACTGAGAGAGCAATTGTTTTGCAGCTTGGAAAGCCTGTTCAGGACAATATTAAACCCGGACTGCATTTTAAGTTGCCTTTTGTACAAAACGTGATCAAGTTTGATCATCGTGTACTTGAATATGACGCGCCGCCGGCGGAAATTCTGACCAAGGACAAGAAGAATCTGGTTGTGGATAATTACTCGCGCTGGAGGATCAGCAACCCCCTTAAATTCTACAGAACGGTCCGGACCATCGAAGGTGGCCTTTCCCGTCTGGATGACATAATATATTCCGAAATTCGCGTAGCTCTTGGTAATTATATTCTTACGGACATTGTTTCCAATTCTCGAAACGAGATCATGACCAAGGTGACCGCCAAAAGCAGAAAAGCCCTGGCTGAATACGGAATAGATGTTTTGGATGTGCGCATAAAACGAACCGATCTTCCTTCGGAAAATCAGCGGGCTATCTACGGGCGAATGCGTTCGGAAAGGGAAAGACAGGCAAAACGCTACAGGTCGGAGGGCCGGGAGGAAGGAGTAAAGATTAAAACCGGAGCAGACCGGGAGCGGGCAGTTATGCTGGCGACAGCCAGACAAAAAGCGGAGATCATCAGGGGTGAAGGTGATGCGAACGCCACTAATATTTTCGCTAAATCACTGTCCAGGGATCCGGATTTTTATCAATTCTGGAAATCCATGGAAGCGTATAAAACGAGCGTAAACAATGAAACTGATTTTGTACTTACACCTGGCGAGGAGTTCTGGCGGTATTTTAAATCCAGAGAATAATATCCGTGAAGATTACTGGGCATGAAAAAGGACTGCGATCCCCGGATGCACACTGCCGAGCATGTTTTGAACAACACAATGGATCAAATGTTTGACTGCGGCAGATGTTTTTCCGCGCATATTAATCCAAAAAAATCCAAGTGCGATTATCGGTTTGACCATGAACCGGATGAATCCAAGATTGCAGAGGTTCAGCGCAGGGTAAATGAGGTGCTTGGGGCCAGCTTGCAAGTAGAAGAAGTTTATCTGCCGCTCGAACAGGCTGCTCAACAGTTTGATCTTTCAAGGCTTCCGGAAGGGTCCGGAAATCGCGTAAGAATCGTTAAGATAGGAGATTATGACGCCTGTCCGTGCATCGGTGAGCATGTCAGCAATACTTCGGAAACAGGCAATTTTAAAATAAGCACGTATTCCTTTTCCGAGAATGTCTTGCGCATTCGTTTTAAATTGACCAAATAGACAGCTTTTTAACCAGGGCTGTTTTTACGAGATAAAAAAGTGGATACTCCTGAAGGCGTATTGATTCTCTTTTAGCAAAATCCGCTTGCGCAATTTGTGCAGGCGGATTTTTATTGCCCTGTTTTGTCATGAATCCCGGACTCCTTTGCCCGCCAGAATTCCGGTCGCGGCGGCGGAGACTATATTACCGGCAACGCCCGGTCCGTCGCCGGCCACGTATAATCCTCGTATTTCAGTCTGCAGATGTCTGTCGGTATTGATCTGGGTAGCAAAGAATTTAATTTCCGGCGCGTAGAGCAGGGTTTCTGAATTTGAAACGCCGGGCACGACGCAGTTCAGCTGATTCAAGCCCTCGATCAGATTGGTCAGTATCCTCTCCGGGAGGGCCATGGCTATATCGCCGCAAACCACGTTTTTCATGCTCGGCTCGATATATCCCTTATGGATGCGGTTCCAGGTGCTGCGTCGTCCTCTTTTAAGATCGCCGAATCTCTGCAAAAGCGGTTTGCCTCCTCCAATAAGCGTGGATAGGCGGCCAATTGCCTCTCCGTATGACTGGTTATCGGTAACCGGGTCTGTGAGTACGACTTTAGACAGAAAGGCAAAGTTGGTGTTTTCCGATTTTGTGTTCATATAGGCGTGGCCGTTAACGCAGACAAAATCCTGATAGTTTTCAAGGCTCACAAAGCCGCCCCTGTTTGTACAAAATGTGCGGGTCTGGTCGTCGTATTTTTCAGTCTGGATGAAAAACGTTGGATCATAAATTATATCGGTGATATCCTGCATTATCTCATTATGCACTTCAACCCGGACACCGACCTCGATGCCGCGCTGGGAAACGCCAAGTTCGAGATTGCTGGCTATCTTGCCCATCCAATCCGCCCCCACTCTACCCGGCGCCATAATTATATTCTTCGCCGCGTATTCATTTTTGTCTGTTTTAATTCCCGCGACTTTTCTGTCATTGACCAAAATTTCTTCTACCTGTTCGTTACAGGCGATTTGCACGCCTTTTTCCTCAATGGTTTCGGCCATAGCAGCGATATGCCGGGGTAAACAATCACTGCCCAAATGTTTCTGTTTTATGAGCAGCAGTTCTATGCCGTATTTGCGGGCCTGCTTACGTATGTCCCGGGCCTCCAGCATGTCAGTCGGATATACCTGTCCGTCCATGTTAAATTTGTTGAAAATTTCTTCAGTCTCATTAATAAGTTCCTGAGCGTCGGATTTGGGCAGAAACTGGGTAAGATCGGATTTGCCAAGCTTGTGTATGAAATTCAGTTTTCCATCGGAAAAAAGTCCGGCTCCGCCAATGCCGGAAAGAATATTGCACGGTTTGCACTTAAGGCATTCCTGATCATCCTTGATCGGGCATTTTCTTTTATTCGGCATCCGTCCTTTTTCCACAAGAAGGATTCTTTTCGGGGTGTGTTCAGCCAGATAGTAGGCGGCAAAAAGGCCGGCAGGACCTCCCCCGACAATTATAACATCATATTTTTCAGCAGCCATGCGTTTTTCCGTTGTTTACAGGTTTTCATAAGCGCAAAAATAATGCGAGTTCGCGTTCAGGGCGCGACTCGCAATAATAAAAGTTAATAATATTCATTTTACTTGGCAAGAAAAAAATCATTTCCGTATTGGAAACCCGATATTTCTAAATCCGGAAAATTTTTAATTTTCGGATAAGAACCAGTTCAAAGATGCCAGGATTTCCGGGGGATGAAATAGTAAATTCAGGCTTGGAGATGATTCTTTTGGCGTATCTGTTCAGCAAATTAACGCAAAAAATACGGTGAATTGTTAACTGTAGTCAATAGTGATTTTTTCGAAAAGTTATTAAAAGATGGTCAGATCTTTTTTCTGCCAAGTATACCGTTTGGTTTGAATAAAAGAATCAGGATCAGAAGAGCGAAGGCGAATCCATCCTTGAAGCCCGATGATATGTATGCGGCACCCAGATTCTCAGCAACTCCGAGCAATAGGCCGCCGATGATCGCTCCGTATATGGATCCGGCACCACCGAGAACCGCGGCGCAGAAACCTTTCAATCCGGTAAGGACTCCCATGTACGGAAAGGTTGCGTTGTAATAAGCGGCCATCATCATTCCTCCGGCCGCGCTCAGTACCGCGCCGACAAAAAATGCGTTGGCCACACTCGTATTTGTGTTAATGCCCACAATCCTTGCCGCCTCTCGATCCATGGAAACAGCTTCCAGGGCTTTGCCCGCACGAGAGTATTTAACAAACCATAGAAGAAAAAACATGAGAAGAATCGCGGCGCTGATGAGCATGAGCTGCAGATTGGAGATACGGAATAGCCCCAAGTTCCAGACGCGGGGATTTATGTCAATTGGAAAAGGTTTGGTTTCCGGTCCGAAAATAAGCAGGGCGGAGGACTGCAGGACAATGGATAAGCCCACTGCGGCAAGCATGGGGATAAGTGGATGCCGGCCCCGGAGAGGTCTGAATACAAGCCGTTCCATGAGCAGTCCGGCCGCTCCCGCAAGAGCCAGGCCAGCCAAGACCGCCGCCGGCAGGCCTAAGCCCAGAAAGCTCAACGCGGCCCAGAGTCCGAAGGCGCCGATCATGTATAATTCGCCCTGAGCCAGATTAATCAGCCCCAAAACTCCGTAGATAAGGGCATAGCCCAGGGCGACCAGAGAATAGGCCGATCCGGCCACGAGGCCGTTTACCAGTTGTTGTGTAAGCATGATTAAATTTATTTGGCCGGTGGTTTAGAGTTTGTGAGTTTTCCTAATTTTTAATGTGGTGAACAGTCATCCAAAAATTATATAACCGATCTGTTGCTTATAGGAGTTGCCTGGTATGTGCAAATGAAAATATTGAAACCGTTTGGGGGAAAAATACGAGGCGTTTCAGCATGGCTTAGCCAAAACGCCCCGATTGTAGTTAGTTGATTTTTTCGTACTTTCCGTCTTTGACCTGAAACAAATAAATGCCACCTTTTTTAACGTCCCCGTTAGGATCAAAGGATAGTTCTCCGGTCACTCCGTTAAATTTTTGCAGTGAGTCGAGATAATTTTTGATTTCCGCTCCGGTTTCGGCACCGTTTCGGATTGCTTCAGCCAAGAGTCCGACAGAATCAAAGGTGAGGGCCGCAAACATGATATTGTCCGGCAGGCCAGAGTCACTGGATATTTTTTCCTGATAGGCGGAAACAAATTCAGAGTTTTTAGGCGTGGAATAATCCACGTCATATTCGCCGGCGATTAGATGTTCGTCGGCGGCCTTGCCGCCAAGTTCGATATACAGGGGAGCCATATCCCCGAAAACGCCGACGCTTAAGGCATCAATGCCCATTTGGCGGGCCTGGGAAATAAGCGGAGCTGTTTCCTGCAGGTATCCGGGAATGAACAGAATATCCGGGTCCAAGGATTCAATTTTGGTCAGCTGGGCCTGAAAATCCTTATCTCCGCGCTGAAAAGACTCAACGGTTTCAAGACCGATTCCTTTTTTCTCCAGATAGTTGGTAAACAGTTTTTTACAGCCTTTTCCGTAGGGTTCATTACTATAGATTATGGCCACTTTCGGCTGTTTTTTTCCGCTCAGCCCAACGGCCTTTTCCACCAATGCCTTTGCCTGAAGATCAATACGGCTGCAGATACGGAATATATACTCTCCGGCCTCAGTTATCCGCGGCGAAGTGCCGGTCGGAGTGATCATAACCACCTTGGAACGTTCGCATAACGGAGCGGAAGCCAGTACGTTGCCGCTCATCATCGGACCGATTATCGCCTGGACTTCGTCCACGGAGATTAATTTTTGCACCGCGTTTACAGCAGTAGTCGGATCATCCTTGCTGTCATAATAAATGATGTTCAATTCGCGCCCGTTTATTCCGCCGGAAGAATTGATTATTTCCGTTGCCAGCTCAATGCCTATCTTGGCCGGAACTCCGTCGGAAGCACCCTTGGACAGTCGGAGCACGGCCCCGATATTGTAAGGGTCATTTGTTTCTTTTTTTGCGGATTTTTCTTCATCTTGAGTTTTTTCCTCCGGCTTGTCCCCCGAACAAGCCGCAATAAAAACAAACAGCACAAGAAAGGTTATGGAAATAAAATTACGGGTAAAAGAAAGCATTTGTGTCTCCACTTTTTAAGTTACGTCTTAATTTAAGAAGTCAAAATTCATAGCCGATAACCATTTTCAACTCCAGGCTGGGACACTATATGTTGTATAGTTCGTCTCCGGGTATTATTTTCACACCTTCCTTTTGCAGAACCTCGATTGCCTGATCAGTCCTGTCGAAGCGGAAAATCAGGACGGCATTTTTGCCGCTTTGCTGAACAAATGCGTACATATATTCAACATTTATTCCATTGGAACTCAAAAGTGAGAGTATTTTGTGCAGCCCCCCGGGCTTGTCTTCAACCTCGGCCGCAACCACGTTGGTCCTGCCCACGGTGAAGCCGTTTTCCTTGAGAGCTTTTTTAGCCTTTTCACAATCAGTGACTATTAAACGCAGGATGCCGAAGTCGGATGTGTCGGCCAGAGATAAGGCCCGAATGTTAACTCCGGCCTCGGTTATCGTCCTGGTGACTTCTTCGAGCCTGCCCGCCCTGTTTTCCAAAAATATTGATATTTGTTCGACTTTCATAATCCCCTCCTAATCTTTTTTGCGCCGGTCAATGATTCTCTGGGCCTTGCCTTCGGAACGGGAGATGCTCCGGGGTTCCACAAGACTGACCTTGGCAGTAACTCCCAAGAATTCTTTTATGTGCGACGAAATTTTACGTTCCAGTCTCTGCAGGTGCTTGATTTCGTCGGAAAATATTTTTTCGTCCACTTCCACCTGAACTTCCAGGATATCCATGGCGCCCACCCGATCAACGTAAAGGACATAATGGGGTGAAAGACCTTCTGTTTCCAGAAGGATACTCTCTATCTGCGAAGGAAATACATTTACTCCGCGGATGATGAGCATGTCGTCGCTTCTACCCTGAATACGATCAATTTTATAATGAGTCCGGCCACATTTGCAAGGGACAGGATTGATGCGCGTAATATCCCGGGTACGGTACCTTATAAGCGGCTGGGCTTCCTTGGTCAAAGTCGTGATGACCAGTTCTCCGGTTTCTCCGGGAGGCAGGACTTCCTTGGTAGTCGGATCTATTATTTCCGCTATGAAATGATCCTCCCATATATGCAGCCCGTCCTGAGCCGCATCGCATTCGATCCCGACTCCGGGGCCCATGATTTCGGATAGTCCATAGATGTCGAGCGCCTTTATGTTGAATTTGGATTGTATGTCCTGGCGCATCTCCTCGGTCCAGGGTTCGGCTCCGAAAATCCCGATTTTTAGTTTCAGATCGGATATGTTTATTCCGCTGGCCAGGGCGGCTTCATATAGATGCAGGCTGTAGGAAGGAGTGCTGCAAAGCACGGTCGGACCGAAGTCGCGCATAAGCACTACCTGACGTTTTGTTGCTCCCCCGGATACCGGCATAATGGTGGCCCCGAGGGCTTCGGCCCCATAATGCATTCCCAGTCCTCCAGTGAAGAGGCCGTATCCGTATGCGTTATGTACTACGTCTCTGCGGGTGGCGCCGGTAGCCATAAGGGATCTGGCCATGAGATGGGCCCAATTGTTAATATCGCGTTGAGTATAGCCGACCACAGTAGCTTTGCCGGTTGTGCCCGATGATGCATGAACGCGAACCACGTTTTCCTGGGGAACGGCAAAAAGCCCGAATGGGTAATTATTGCGCAGATCCTGCTTTTCGGTAAACGGAAGGTATTTTATATCCGAGCTGGATTTAATATGTTCCGGATGCAGATCCAATTCATTGAATCTTTTTTTGTAAAAGGGGACATTATGGTATACTTTATCCACGAGATACTTGAGCCGCTGTGTTTGCAATTGATTAAGCTCGTCGCGGGGCAAGGTTTCTTTTTCAATATTCAGAATCATGGGGCCTCCTTGGTGGTTTTTTAAATTTATGCACAAAAAAA
>JBNJHA010000004.1:37848-60370 GCA_051748085.1 Thermodesulfobacteriota bacterium | reverse complement strand
AGTATGTTTACAGGGATTTTTTCGCCTTTTGTCCGGTTCAGCCAATAAGCTATTGCATAGACCATTGTCTTGGGGACGTCGGATAAAAGTCCCAGTCCGCCGGCCATATCTCCGTAAATTGTGCAGTAACCCACAGCGATTTCCGATTTGTTGCCGGTAGTGATCAAGAGCCCTCCAAATTTATTGGCCAGGGCCATAAGGATGTTGCCCCGAATGCGGGCCTGGATGTTTTCTTCGGTGACATCTGCCGGGAGTCCGGAAAATACCGGATCCAGGATGGACGAATATTCGTGCATGGCTCTGGAAATGGGCAGATTTATGAGCTCAAAACCCAGATTACCAGCCAGATTATAGGCGTCATCAATGCTTTCGCGGCTGGTAAATGGCGAAGGAAGCATGACTCCCAAGACATTGTCCGCTCCAAGTGCTTGAGCGGCAATGCACGCGCTCAGCGCGGAGTCCACGCCCCCGGAGATTCCCAGAATTATTTTTTGAAATCCACATTTGCGGGCATAATCCCGGCAACCAAGGACCATTGCTTCCCAGGCTTCTTCTTCGATTACCGTGCCAGGTTTGTCCAAGTGCTGCGAAAAATTTTCCAGATCGGCAATCAGCAGGTCCTCGTTAAAACCCCGGGCCCGGGCAAAAATTTTTTTGTCCGGGGCGCAGGCCAGGCTGAATCCGTCAAATACCAGATCGTCGTTTCCTCCGCATTGATTGCAGTATAATATAGGCAGCCCGAGTCTTTCGGAAGTGTTAAGGAGCATTTTTTCCCGGATTTTTTGTTTGCCGATGGTAAAGGGGGAGGCCGAAAGATTTAATATAATTTCCGCTCCGGCATCACGCAGGTCCTGCACCGGATCGATTTCATAGCGCGGTGAACGCCAGAATGTTTTGTCGTTCCAGATGTCTTCACAGATGGTTATTCCCAGCCTGCGTCCATTTATTTCAAAAATTCGACTGGCAGGATACGCTTGGAAATATCTTGATTCCTCGAAGACATCATAGTTGGGCAAAAGGGTCTTGCCGGACAGAGCCAGAATTTTGCCCGATTCAAGAAGTGCAGCCGCGTTATAAAGCGCGTCCCGGTCCGCGTCATAAACCGGCATACCCAAAATCAATGGACAAACATTCTGAATTGAGGCGGCGATTTTTTGGGCAGTAGAATAACATTTTTCTATTACGGATGAATAGAGCAGAAAATCCTTGGGCGGATAACCGATAAGGGCCAGTTCCGGGGTTACACACAGATCGGCTCCCCGGGAACGGGCTTCCATGGTTTGGCTTATAATTTTAGCCGCGTTTGCGGCCAAATCGTTTATCCTGGGATTTACCTGTAGCAGAGCGATGCGCATTAACTATTTTCCTGATTTCTTACAGGATGTTGTTTTGAATTCGGCAAATGATGTTCGATAATGGTGTTAAGGGACTTCCTGGTAAAGGGTTTATGCCCGATTGCGGATACTCCTGCTTTTACGGCGTCCTGATTGTCCTGAACTTCATTCTGGGTGGTAATCATGATAATAGGCAGTTTTTCTGAGGAATACAGGGATCTTGTCTTTTGTATAAGTTCCACTCCGGTCATTTCCGGCATGTTCAGGTCAGTGAATAAGATTGCCGGCTGATGTTCCTTAAGCCATTTGAGTGCTTTTTGCGGATTTTGGAAAAGCACGGGTTTAAATCCGAGAGAATGCAGGACGTTTTTATAGAAGTTTATTATCATGCCCGAATCGTCAACCGCTACTGCAAGCGGAAGTTTTTGCCCGGTTGAAACGGGACCGGCAATTGCTTCAGCCAGATCCGGATAACCATGTTTTTCGAGCCGGGCATGGAAAAATGTGCGCAGATCGTCCGGGGCCTGCTGTTTAAGATATTCTATTGCTTCGGCCTGAAAATCAGGTTCATCTATGAGGGCGAAAAAAGAGCCTTGAGCCTGGGCGTTAATTATAGCGGAGACAATGTTTTTTCTCGCTTGCCGGTCCAGGGTGATCATATTGCTTATTCCGCTTGCGAGCATTTTATTCAAGTTGCGTTCTATAGCCGCCGCAGCCGCAAGCCGGACTTGTTCTTCCGGATCATTCAAGCCGGAAGCAAGAGTGTGCGCTCCGGCATTGATCGAAATTCTTCCCAGGGCCTCATATGCAGCAAAGCGGATATTGGAATCTGCCGGATGATCGCTTAACAGTTTGCGGATGCTCGGATAGGCACTATGATCCCCTATTTCCCCCAGGATGTTCAGGGAATGGATGCGTAAATCGGGATCATCGTACATCAAGTTTTGCGTAAGCAGAGGCACAGCTTTTTCTCCGATAGAAATTAGCTTGGTTTTAGCGTAATTGCGCAGATGGGCGTAACGCGAACTCAGGCTTTCATTCAGCTTGCCCAGAGAAATATTGTCCTGGACACGGGAAAAAAGATCCAGAATCAGGATGTCGGTCTGATGGTTTTTACCCAGTGATTCGGAAAGTCTTTTCATGGCTGTAGGAGTCCCGATTCCTGCCAGGGCCTTAATCGATTCGATTACGACTTTATTGTTCGCATGATACAGAAAACGGCTTATACTGTTGGCGCTCCCGGGTTCGGCGATTCTCCCGAGGGATTTCAGAGTCTCGCGGGTTATGCGTGGATCAGGTGTTTTTTCCAGAATACGCTCCAGAACGGGTACGGCTTCCGACAGGTAGGCCTTGCCGGCCGTCTTTATAAGCATAACACTTGGATCTTTGGCGGTTTCGATGGCTGCAACCAAGCTGGCGGGAGCCCGCAGGGCCATTGAAGACAGCATTTCTCCAAATTCATTAAATTTATTAAAAAAATCAGGGGCTTCGGTCTCTAGTTTCCGGGTCAGATCAAATACAAAATCCGGTTCGCCTTCTGAGATGCAGGCGAGGATTTTTTCCTGGCTTTTTTGATCTATCCTGGGCATGAATTCAAGAACAATAGCCGCTTTTATGCTGTCCTTGCTGGATACATTGGTTTCAATTTCCCGCAGAAGTTCTTGTGCATTTACCGGACTCATAAGTTATCCATTGCTTCTGGCTACAGTATTTCCGAAAGAAGCCTGCCCAGGTCACGGTTGGCCCTGCTGGCCTGTTCGAGTATTTGTTCGTGGGAGGTCTCGGCCATGCAATCGGGCAGGTTTTTGTTTGTAAGGCAGGATATTCCGAGAATTTCCATGCCCATGTGGGCGGCCGCGATGCTTTCCAAGACCGTGCTCATGCCGATGGCGTCCGCCCCCAGATTCCTGAATGCCCTGGTTTCGGCTGGTGTTTCCAGATTCGGCCCCTTAATTCCGATATAGACACCTTCGTGGGCCAATATTCCCAGTTTGAGAGCCCCGGATTGCGCGGTTTCAATTAATTTGCGCGAATAGACTCGGCTCATGTCCGGAAATCTTGGACCCCAAGCATTTAAATTAGGACCGCAAAGAGGTGATTCTCCTGTAAAATTAATATGATCGGATATAATCATAAGCGATGGGACCTTGAAAAGCGGGTTGAGGGCTCCGGCCGCATTGGTTATAACCAGTCTGCTGGCTCCGAGCAGCTTAATGGCGCGCAACGGAAGAACGATCTCGTCAGGGCTGAATCCTTCGTAAAGATGGTTTCTTCCGGCCAATATGGCTATTTTTCTTGACCCCTTGCTTGCGAAATGTAAAAAACTGTCATGGCCTATTATTGTTGACTCCATAAAGCCGGGGATTTCCGTGTAAGGCATGCTTTGTTTGATGGTGAGCGAATCGGTAAGCCTGCCCAGGCCGCTTCCAAGTATTATAAGCTGCTCTGGAGCAAATGGCGCATTTGTTTTTAAATATTCGACCGCCTTTAATACTTTTTCAGAATTTTGCATGTTTTTTACTAATTTTTTGTGCTGGTTATGGTTGCATGAAAATAATTTGTATCAAAACTAAATGGACATATTTTAAATTATAAAATATACTTTTAAAATTGATTTTATATTTTGTTTGTTTACATGGCTGCGGCTGTTTCACAGTTCTTCCGGTAAACGGCCGGGCGGCCTGGACCAAAAAAGAGATTTTTGTCTGCCTTTAATTTTAAACTAGCCTGAAGTTATGGATATTGCAACTTTTTTTGGGTTTGTCGCCGGTTTTAGCCTGGTTATAGGTGCCATATTTCTAGGCGGTGCGGTTAATATATTTTTGAATATCCCCGGATTGATGATCGTAGTGGGCGGTACATTTGCTGCAACCTGCATCAATTTTCCGGTGGACGAAATATTCAAGGCCGTCCGGGCCGCTTTTCATATATTCGCCAGCCGCAAGGCATCGCCCAATGAAGTTGTGAATACCATGGTCCGGGTAGCTGAAATAAGCCGTCGCGATGGTCTTCTGGCTCTGGAAAATATCAAGACCGAAAATAATGTCCTTAAAAAGGCCTGTCAATTAATCGCCGACAATGCTGATCCGGTTATGATTACCGAGACGCTGCGTTTTGAGATAAGCGCCATGCGCAAACGGCATGCAGTAGCTCAGGATGTATTCAAGAAGATGGCCGTTTTTGCTCCCGGATTCGGAATGATCGGGACGCTTATCGGCCTGGTGCAGATGTTGACCCGGCTGGAGGATCCAAACGCCATCGGTCCGGCAATGGCAGTAGCCATTCTGACCACATTTTACGGGGCGCTTTTGGGCAATCTGGTTTTCCAGCCTACGGCGGGCAAGCTGAAAAGCCGCAGTCAGCAGGAGATACTCCATCTGGAGATAATTTTTCATGGTGCCAGATCTATTCTGGAAAATAATAATCCACGATTCGTTTACGAAAAGTTGTCTTCTTTTGTGGCTCCTCAGGAGCGGAAGTATGAACGATAGTGATGAGTATTTTCTTACAGATGAAGAAATATATGAGGACGAAGAGGCTTCGTGGATAACTACCTTCGCGGATATCTGCCTTTTGCTTCTTGTTTTTTTCGTTCTCCTTTATTCAATGTCCTCGGTTAATGTCGGAAAATTCAGGCATTCGATGATGTCGGTCAGCCAGGCTTTGGGCAATAAGGATAAAGCTTATAAAGGCATAAAGGTTGGTGCCCGCGATCAAGGCGCGCTTCTGGATCAGGCCACTGAGCTGAATAGAATGCTGGAAGCCCAGAAGCAGATTTTTTCCGATGCCCGGAGCTATGTTTCCGAAAAAGGAATGGAGGGCCTGATTGGAGCGAATCTGGATGCGGGCAAGATAACTTTGCGTCTTCCGTCAAGTGTTTTGTTTGACTCCGGAAAGGTCCAGGTTACCAATGAGGGCAAAAAAGTCTTGCTAGGGCTCAAGGATTTTTTTATCCGCCATTCGGACCAACAGATTAATATTCAAGGATTTACGGACAATATTCCGCCCTCTCAGGCTTCCAGGTTCAGGGACAACTGGGAAATCTCCTCGCTTCGGGCGATAAACGTTTTGCGCTATTTTCTCGAACAAGGCATAGAACCCCGGCGAGTCACCGCAACCGGATTCGCGGATCTTAAGCCTCTGGTTCCGAATAATTCCCCTGAAAATCGCGCGCGCAACAGGCGGGTGGAAATAGTTCTGGAAAAGATGATTGGGGGCTGATGAGATGGATTTTTTGCAGGATTATTCCGTAGACTATGATTTTGATAACGCGCGCAGGGCGTACCGGGTAAAAATTCCCGGACTCTATGCCAGTGTGGAAGGCTTTGCATCTCTATTGCCTATTCTGGATATCAGTAGTGCCGGTTTAGCCCTGGCCTTTGAAGAGGGAAATGAAGGTCTGCAATTGGGGCAATCGCTTAAGATGTCCCTTTTTATGCGCAAAAAACTCGTGCTGGGTAAGATTGAAGCCCGGATCGTGCGTTTTATGGATGTCGGAATGGCCATGGAATTCACCGGATTGTCCTTCAGGCAGGAAATAAGATTGGATAAGCTTGTTTTGGAATCACAGAAAAAAATAATTGAACTTAAGAAAAAAATGAATCGGAAAGAGGATGACTCGCAAGAAACATAGGATACTTATAGCCAACAGAGGCGAAATTGCGATTAGGATCATGGAAGCCTGCAAAAATCTGTCTCTTGATTTTGTTTGCGTCTACACAGATGAAGATCGGGATTCCGAGCATTGCGCAAAGGCTTTGAACTGGGGTGGTGATCAAGCGCTGTACCGCATCAGCTCATATCAGGACGCAAATGAAATATTTTCCGTTGCAGACGCTTCCGGAAGTACGGCGATTCACCCGGGGTACGGATTTTTTGCCGAGGATTTTCGATTTGCCCGCAGAGTGCAGCAAAGGTCGCGCAAGCTCCTTTTTATTGGTCCCAGCTGGCAATTGATTCGCGATCTTGGAGATAAAATTAACACCAAGCGTCTGGCCAGAAGTCTTGATATCCCGACTGTTCCCGGTTCGGACCGACCGATAGTGGATGATTTAGAGGCCGAGGAGCTGGCCCACTCCCTGTATGATTTTCAAGAGGAACAGGGGGTTAAGAATCCGGTGGTCTTGGTCAAGGCTTCGGCTGGCGGCGGCGGAATGGGAATCGAAGAAGTTTCGGATCTGGACAGGTTCAGAACCGTTTTGCGCCGGGTCAAGAATTACGCCCGGCGTCAGTTCAGGGATGAAAGCGTGCTTATTGAGCAGCGTATTTTTGATTTTAATCATCTTGAGGTGCAGATTGTTGCCGACCGCAAAGGCCGGTGTGTTCATTTCGGGACCAGAAATTGTTCGGTGCAGAGTATGGGGCACCAAAAAAGAATAGAGGTGGCGCCCGGATTCTGGCCGCAGGGCATCAGCTATGCCTTTGACGCAAAAAAGGTGCTTGCGGATATAATCGAGTACTCGACGCGTATGGCTAAAACGGCCGGCTTTGACAATGTCGGAACGTGGGAGTGGATTGTCAGCCCCACCGGGCAGCCTTTTTTGATGGAGGTCAATACCCGTATTCAAGTTGAAAATGGTGTCTCCGCAGTTGTCTCCCGAGTAAACAGCGGAGAAATCAGCCTTATAGAGGAGCAATTACGTCTGGCTTTGGGCCGAGACCTCGGGTATCAGCAAAAGGATGTCAAATTTGAAGGAGTGGGAATAGAGTACCGGATCATTGCCGAAGATCCGGAGAATAAATTTGCCCCTTGGGTTGGAAAAATTGAAAATTTTTCCTGGAAAGACCATTCCTGGCTGCAAGTTCATACTCAGGTTCCTGTGGACAGGGTCTACGAGATACCCACTGAATTCGATCCGAATCTTGCCCTGGCCATAATCTGGGGTGCGGATCTTGAACAGGCGCTTTCAAGGGGACACTCGTTCCTAAACGATCTTATTCTCGAAGGCAGCGACAGTACAGGGCTGCCTCTGAAGTCAAATATCGGTTTTTTGAAGGCCCAGACGGATACATTGCTTGAATTTTGATCAATGTTTATTCACGCTCATCTCTTAATTGTTTTTACAGACAGTATAAATAACAAAGAATTAAAATATGCTTGATATAGAAAAAAAGATTCAGGATCTGCAGGAACGCCTGCATTACATACAGGATATTTTCGGGCACAGGGAAAATAAGAATATTTCCCTTCTTAAGTCCAAGTTAAATGATTTTCTGGAAAAATATGCCCGGATATCCGGCAAGGAATGCGACAGACAGCTTCGAGCCCTGGAAGAGGTATTTGTTTTTCTGGAAAACAAGCTTGAACGTCAGCTCAAGGCCATGGACAAAGTGCGTATTGTCCGGCATCCGCAGCGTATTTCGCTTAAGGATATCCTGGAAAATGTATATGATAATTATACGGAAATCGGCGGGCGCGACGAATGCAGCATTGATCCGTCCATGATAATCGCCCGGGCCTACATTACCCGCAGAGTTGGAAAAAAGGTGCACAAGCAGCCGGTTATGGTTGTCGGCCAGGAAAAGGGGCACGGAGAAGAGTTTAGGAACGGCGGTTCAGTCAAGCCATGGGGGAACGCCAAAGCGTTGCGTTATATGCAGGTGGCTTCTCTGGAAAATATCCCGGTGCATACGTATATATTTACTCCTGGTTCTTACCCGATTGAAGATTATCCTGGTGCCGCTCAACAGATAGCCAAGAATTTATACGAAATGGCCGGGCTAAGAGTCCCGGTGATTTCGATCTTTTCCGAGGGCGGTTCCGGCGGGGCCGAGGCCATTGGACTGGCCGACCGCAGGATAATGCTTTCGCATGGGTATTATTCCGTTATTTCTCCGGAAGGGGCCGCGGCAATCGAGGGCAGACTTAAAAAAGGGCAGAAAGCCGAGGCAAGTCTTGTTGACAAGTGTGCACAACAATTAAAGATTACTGCCGACGACAACCGGGCAATGGGCTATGTGGATAAGGTTTTAAGAGAGCCTGTCCTGGGTGCGAGACCGGAAAATTTTGATTTCTTTCGTAATCTGCGCCAGGAAGTAATTCGAGCCACGGACGATGTTGTACTCCGGGTCAAGGGAGTCAGGTTTATTAGAAGCCTGGTTCTGCGCAAGCTGAAAAATCCAGATATTTATGTTCGCTGGACATTAAGCTCCAGATCGCGGGAACGTCTGGTCTGGCAGCGTTACCAGAAATACAGAAATATGAGCAGACATGCCTACGAAGATCATACTCCGATGTGGAAAAAGGGGGCTGATCTTGTCGTTGATAGTGGCTGGACCATATATGGTTTTATCCGCTATGATTTTTTAAAACGGCATCAGAGAAAGATTTCTGAATTTGCCGAAGAAGTGCATGGAGAAGTGCACGCCCTGTTCGGAAGGATCGGTGAAAGGTTCCGTACTCCTCTGCAACGTCTGGGCCTGATCAAGGCCAAAAAGGAAACGAGCGAATTGACTTCTCTGTCCGCCTGGGACTCGAATAAATCGGCTAAAAATAATTGGATATACATTAGTCCGCAGGCTAAAAAGGACAAAGCCGTGCTCTGTCCCAATTCGACAAGCCAGGGTTGCCTTGATCAATGGGCCCCGGATCTTTTCGGCGATTTTGCCGGAGTATGCAGTTATTGCGGTCACCATTTTTCCATGGAATATGAATGGTACCTTTATAATGTTTTTGATCGACGCTCCATCCGGGAATTTAATTCGGGTATAGCTTCGGGCAATCCTCTTAATTTTGACGGCTTTGACTTGAAGCTGGAAGAGGCTCAAAAAAAAGTGGGCCATAAATGCGCGTGCATGACATTTGATGCTTCGGTAAAAGGCGTACAGATGGTAGTAATAATGCTTATGGCCCGTTTCAGGGGCGGCAGTGTAGGCGCGGCTGAAGGCGAAAAGATTATCCGGGCTGCGGAAAGGGCGCGCAAAAGACATCTGCCTTTATTTTTTTATGCGCATGGCACAGCCGGAATACGCATCCAGGAAGGCACCAACGGGGTGATTCAAATGCCCCGGTGCACCATGGCTATCCGTAGATACCTGGAAGCCGGGGGTCTGTATCTTGTTTTGTATGATACCAATTCCTATGCCGGACCTTTGGCCAGTTTCCTTGGCTGTTCACCGTATCAATTTGCGGTGCGGTCATCCAATATCGGTTTTGCCGGTCCCGGGGTTATTCAGGAAACCACGGGAATTGAGATTTCTCCGGATTACCATCGTGCCTATAACGCCTTGTCCCGCGGTCATATTCAGGGAATCTGGGACAGACGCGAGGTGAGGGGCAATCTTTATCAGGCGTTGATGACCATGGGCGGGAGAAATATATATTATCGTTAAAACCGGGGCGAAATTTTCCGGGGGACTAGTTTCCCACGCTAATAGCTATAACAGGAGACCAATTTGCTTGATATCAGAGGTTTTTTGGAAGAAATACATAGTGAGCCGTATAAAGAAATAATTGTTACGGCGATGCACACCGGATACGTGGACTTCGTTATTGATCAGACAGGCGTTTGCGTTCAGGGGGCGCATGGAAAATGGCAGCAATATCCCGGTTCGCTGCTGGCTAGATTGCGCCGGGAAAATCTGGACAAGCCTGTGTATGCTCCGGATAAAGGGGAAATTACAGAGTTTTGTGCGGTTAAAAGCGGGGATTTTGTCCAGGCCGGAACACCACTTTTGAAGATCAGACATTTTTTGACCCGTCAGGAAGTCCTGGATATTATCCTTAAAAAAGCTTTGCATCTTTTTCTGGCCCCGGAGAAAGGCAAATACTATTTTGTTCCGGCCGTGGACAGCAAGATAAAGGCCCGGGGATGCCAGTCGGTAACAGTTCGAGATAATGAGGAATTATTTATATTGTCCCGAATGAAAAGGGAAACCGTGATTGCATATCAGGGCAGGAGCGGATTGATTTATACTGTGTACTTCAGTCCAAGCCAGGTCATAGATGCCGGCCAGCCGCTTATAGGCGTTTGTCCGGAGGAACAATTGACCGAGATCCAGGATGTGGTCAATCGCGTTCAGGCGGAATGGGAAGAAAGGGGGTAATAATGGGACGTGTACTTCAGATCAGGGTGATGGCTTATACCTACAGTGAAAAGGAAGTTAAAAACCGCTGGCCGTCTCTTTTTGCTCTGGCCTTTGAGGAAGGGCAACAAAGGACTGACATACAGACTCGGGGCGTGTTGGAATTGATAAGCGTTTTGGCGGACAAGTCCCGATTTGTGGAGGATATGGATAATACGATCCGGGAGATTTTGACCGGATATTTAAAAAAACTCGAAAAAATGACCGCGGAGCTTAATTCCTATCTGGCTGATCGCAAGCCGGACAAGGCGGACCGATTATCAAACGAAATTGAGGATGAACTTGATAATCTGGAGTATGATGTCAAAGCGGCGAAGTAATGCAAATTAATTAATAAAATCGGTAATTAACAGCATAAGGTTTCAAAAGCTGATCTTATGCATTTTTTCGGACTACAAGGAGGTAATATGGCAGGAAGTATGAATAAAGCGATCTTAGTCGGGCGTTTGGGGCATGATCCCAAACAGGCCTATACCAACACCGGAAATCCGGTATGCAATTTTAATATGGCCACCGATGAATCCTATACTGATCGTAGCGGGAATAAGGTGGATAAGACGGAATGGCATCGGATAGTAGTTTTTGGCAAACCGGCCGAGTTCTGCTCAAATTATCTGAGCAAAGGCAGTCTGGTTCTCGTGGAGGGACGGTTGCAGACCAGGAAATGGCAGGACCGCGAGGGACAGGATAAGTATACCACTGAGATCGTAGCCAATCGGGTTCAGGGTCTGGATTCCAAAGGACAGCAGGACAGGGGGGGATATATCCCCGCTCCCCAGGATGCCCCGGAGCAGGAGAACAGAAATTATAATTCCGGTCGATCCGAAGCCGCGCAGGAGGATATGGGACCGGCTTTTCCTTCGGAAGCCAGCGGGATGGACGATTCTCCGTTTTAGTCAACGTCCTTTTTTCGGGAGGATGGTCAATAGTTACCGTAAATGTATCTGTTCACCAAATTTACGCAAAAAATCCGGTGAATTTTTTAATGTAGTCAATAGCTGCCCGTAAATAAAAAAAACCCGCCATTTGGCGGGTTTTTTTATACTTCAAAGAGCATCTCCAGATCGTCGCGGGTGAGGTTTTTCCATGCGTTCTGACCCGGAATAATCGCCTCGGCCACGCCCTTTTTTTGTTCCTGCAATTTAAGAATTTTTTCTTCCACGGAATTTTCGCAGATCATTTTATAAGAGAACACTTTTTTGGTCTGGCCTATGCGATGGGTCCTGTCCGTGGCCTGGTCCTCCACGGCTGGATTCCACCACGGGTCGTAATGAATTACATAGTCGGCCGCGGTAAGATTCAGGCCGGTACCTCCAGCCTTAAGCGATATAAGAAAGATCGGTATTTCCGGGCTGTTGTTGAATTTGTCCACCTGCTCGAAACGGTCCTTGCTCGCGCCGTCCAGGTAGGCGAATGGTATATTGTTCATGCTCAGCCAGGATCTTATTATATGCAGCATTTGAACAAATTGGGAAAAAACCAGAACTTTATGTCCGTCATCGACTATCGTTGTGATCAGATCCTTAAAAGCTTCGAATTTTCCGGACGACAGATTGGTGCTGACTCCGGGCATATCCAGCTTAAGCAGTCTAGGATGGCAGCAGATCTGGCGCAATTTGAGCAATGCGTCCAAGATGGACATCTGGCTTCCGGAAATTCCTTTTTCATCCACACGCTGCAGAACCTGTTCTTTCAGCTTTTTGGCCAACCCGGTGTATAGTTCTTGTTGTTCCTCGGTTAGGGCGCTATAGTAAACATTTTCCATTTTCGGAGGCAGGTCCTTGGCCACCTTGGATTTTGTTCTGCGCAGAATAAAGGGTTTTACCCGATTGCGGAGATATTCAAGGCTTTCCTCGTCTCCGTCCTTGATCGGTTTAACAAAACCTTTTTGAAAGGCGTGCTGGGAGCCCAGGAATCCGGGCATCAAAAATTCGAATAATGACCACAATTCGAGCAGATTGTTTTCTATGGGCGTGCCGGAAAGGCATAGTTTGAATTGGCCTTTCAGCTTGCGCACCGACCTGGCGGTTATGGTATTCGGATTTTTAATGTTCTGGGCTTCATCCAGGATTATGGAATTGTACTCGTATTTGAGCAGTTCCTCCAGGTCGCGGCGCAACAGGGCGTATGTGGTAATGATAATATCAGAGTTCTTGATGTCCTTGAACATTTCTTCGCGTTTCGCGCCGTAAATGACCAGTCTTTTCATTGCCGGCACGAACTTGGCGGCTTCCCGTTCCCAGTTGGGCAAAACAGAGGTTGGAACAACTATCAGGTTGGGACCTGTTTTATGCCGTTCGCGCAAATATTGAAGAAAAGCGAGAGTCTGAATGGTTTTACCCAATCCCATCTCGTCCGCCAGTATGCCCCCGAAGTGATATTCATTGAGAAAATTGAGATAACTGAGGCCTTGTTTCTGATATGGTCGCAGTTCCGCCTTGAGACCTTCCGGTTCTGTAATTTGTTCGATTTCTTCAAAAGAATGCAATTTTTCGCGCAGTTCCGTCCAGAATGAGTCGGCGTGAACCTCCTCGATGTCCTCAAGAATGTTGTCCAGAACCGGGACTTCATGGTTTTGAAATCTGGCCTTGGGCGGTTTTTCCGGGTCCAGACCCATGGCCTGAAGTTTATGCCCCAATTTTTTGAGCCAACTTTCCGGAAGGCTGGTATACGAACCGTCTTTGAGCTGGACATAGCGTTTGCCTTCTGTCCAGGCCTTCCATATTTTTTCAATCGGGACCTGAACATCATCGTATTCAACATTGAGCTCAAGATCGAACCATTTGTCGTCCTCTTCGCTTTCAACCTTGGCCACAACACTTGGCGGTGTAAGTCTGACTTTGTACCGGGTCAGATTCTGTTCTCCGTACACTCGGTAGTCCTTGACCAGAATCGGATAGGAATCAAGGAGGAAGGTAATGGCCTCTTCCGGCTCTAAAAACCACAGGGCGTTGTTACGGGCCTGAAAATCCATTTGCGTGAGTTTATTCAAAAGTTCCGCTTCCGCATCCTGATCACGGCGTATCAGATATGAACTGTTTTCGAATTGATAGCTCCCGGTTTGCAGGTCCGGATCCGGACCCTCCATGGATATTTCTCCGTGTTCAGTATTGTATATGTTTTGCACTTGAAGCGTTAAAAGGCTTCCTTCCTCATCCAGGTATAACTTGGGATTGTATTCGGCCTGGACGAATATGGGCGACATTCTTTCCAGAAATTCTTCCTGGCCGAAAAGGTCGGAAGCATGGATTCTGGTCCAGACTCGATCCAGAAATTCGGAAATTTCACTATGCGGAATTATCGGGGGATTGCTGGCCAGGCTTTGCACCAGCTTGGGTTGTAAACCGGTCTGAACCGGATAGAATCTGTGTTTCCAGCAAACCCAGAGCGGAAGTTGTCCGTAAAAAAATATTTCCTCTCCGGAAATGGAAAAAGGAATTTTTCCTTCTCTGCCCAGCATAATCTCGAAGCTTAAGCCGTCCTCAGAGAGCTTTGGCCGCAATTGCAGGCGCATGGGCGTAGTTTCCACCCGGACCGGCTGCTCCGTTTCCTCCCAGAATAGATAGTATTCATTGCGTATGGTCCAGAAAAACCAGTTCATGAGTCCGTAAGGGATTTCTATGCGGTGCCCGTAATAATCCAGGTACTGACCGATCTGCTCGGCAAGGTGGGGCAATTGGGGAGCCATTTCGCACCAATTCGGATTGCGCATGATTTGTTCAAGCGTTATCGGATTGAGGACAGTGGACAGTCCCGATTTATTTTGCCGGGCCCGGAATAATTCTACCTGTAGACGTTCCGGTTCGGGGAAAAAACGGTAAACCAGATAGTGTTGCCCCGGCTCAGGTTCGAGTTCCGTAGCAAAGAAAGCGCGAAAATCTTGTCTCCAATCCGTTCGCGGTCTGGGTTTGTCGGTCTGGTTTTCTTCGTCCAGGGAATTCAGGAATTTGAGTGCTGCCGCCCCTACATGGCGGCAGATGCCGGAAAATGATTCCGGACAATTGCAATAGAAGTTTGTAGTTTCACTCTCCAGGTTTAATCCGATTTCAGCATTGTATACTTGAAAGTCTTCACCTTGGATATGGGCTTCTATATCCAGGTACTGATCGTGCTGCTTCAGAGAAAGTTTTTGGACGCCATTGTTGGCCAGTATACTGTCCGCACCTTCCCTGATATATTCCGGAATACTGTCCTGGACAAAATCCTGGATTATATTTTTTATTTTTATGTCATTGTTGTCTGTTGTCATTTGTATCCAAACCTCTTCAATATACGCGAAATTATCGGCTGTTATTGTATTTGTTCATCAAATTTTTTGTTTTTCGTGCTGTTGGTCTGCGGTTTTCTAATGTCCGCCAATGGCTGCTGCCTGCCCCCTCCGGACTCGATGGTTCTGATGAAAGCAAATTTTTGTTCCGGCAATGCATGTTTTGAGAACTTGTTTTTGTGTTCCATCCCGCGGTCCGATTTCCCTCTTTTAGAGTACATAAGAAGATCGGGCGGCCTGTCACAGGCAAAAAATGCGGTGATTTTTTTGTGTGCTGAATGGTTACCTTTTTTTTAGTCTTCAGAGAACAGGACCATCTAATCAAACTTTAGACGGTTTGCAAGCCCGAAAGGCAAAAAAAATGAGGAAATATGCAGGAGCTCAATATTATTGAAATATATGCCCTGTCAGCCACCTTCACAACTTCGACGATTTAAAGTAGTTTTATGGGTAATTCATCCTTTGCTCGGGTTTATTTACCAAACAGTTTTTGTTGAAAGAGGACAGGAATTATTTTTATATTTAATTATAACCACAATTAGAGCTTATGCACAAGTGTTTTTTCCTTTTATTTCTTTTGGCGTTATGTGTGCTCACTGGGTGCCGGGACAAGCCTCCGGAGGAAAAAAACGGCGTGGACACTGTGGCAGTCAATGCTTCCAAGTCGCAAACCGGCGGGATGGCCGTGCTCGGGATCAACGGCGAGCCGAGTAATCTTATCCCCCCTTTGGCGTCAGACAGTGCTTCGCACGAAGTGGCGGATCACATCTATGTTGCTCCGCTTAAATATAATAAGGATATTGAGCTGGTTCCCTGGGCCGCCGAGAGCTATTCGGTGCTTGATAACGGAACAAGGCTTAAGTTTAAATTGAGAGAGGACATAAAATGGTTTGATGGCCAGCCTTTAACCGCGCGGGATGTCCAATTTACCTATAATCTGATGATTGACCCTGAGACTCCGACCGCTTACGCCGAGGATTATAAACGGATAAAGGAATTCCGTCTGCTGGATGAGTATACATTTGAGGTGCTTTATGAAAAGCCTTTTGCCCGTTCACTTGTCACATGGGCACATTCAATTCTGCCCGAGCACTGCCTGGAAGGCGAGGACCTGCTTCAGTCCGAATACAGCCGCCGTCCCATGGGTGCCGGACCGTTCAAGCTTGCCAAATGGGATGAAGGACGCAGGCTGGTTCTAGAGGCGAATGAGGATTATTTTTTGGGGCGGCCGTATCTGGATGGGCTTATTTACCGGGTCATTCCTGATCCGGCCACCATGTTCATGGAGCTGAAAGCCCGCAACCTGGATATGATGAGTTTGTCTCCGCAACAGTTCCTTTTCCAGACCACGGGTAAATTCTGGGAAGATAATTTCAATAAGTATAAATATCTTTCTTTCAGCTATACTTATTTGGGCTACAATTTGAGACATCCCTTGTTTACCGAACCAGAGGTGCGCAGAGCGCTGGCTTATGCCATAGACAAAAAAGAAATTATAAAAGGAGTTTTGCTTGGCCAAGGCGTGGCGACAATAGGTCCATACAAACCCGGAACCTGGGTTTATAATCATGAAATCAGCGATCACGGTTATGACCCGGAAAAGGCGGTCGAGCTTTTGGCCCAAAATGGCTGGAGGGATCACGATGGTGACGGTTTGCTGGACAAAAACGGCCGTCCGTTTTCATTCACGCTGCTTACCAGCCAGGGAAACGATCTGCGCATAAAAACGGCGACCATTATACAATACCGTTTAAAGCAAATCGGAATAGAAATGGACATACGCACCGTTGAATGGGCGACCTTCATAAAGGAATTTGTGGACAAGCGCCGTTTTGAGGCTCTTCTCCTCGGTTGGAATATAGTTCAGGATCCGGATATTTTCGATGTCTGGCATTCTTCTAAAATCGAAGACAACGGACTCAATTTTGTTGGCTATAGCAATTCCGAGGTGGATTCCCTTCTGCTGCGCGGGAGAAGGTCCATGGATCAGCAGGAAAGAAAAAAAATATATGATCGGCTGCAGGAAATCCTGCACCGGGATCAGCCGTATTGTTTTTTGTATGTCCCGATGTCCCTGCCGATCCTGGATACGCGCTTTCACGGCATAGAGGCCGCTCCGGCCGGCATTTCCTATAATATGCCCCGCTGGTGGGTCCCGCAGAAACTGCAAAAATATTCCCGGAGATGATGAAAAAAGCAGAGTTTTGTGTATCTGTCCACCCAGTTTTTAATGCAGTGAATAGTTAAGATTTTGTTTGTATCGCATATTTAAAAACATACAGGAAAAGGACTTTGCTAAAGGGAGACAGCCCGATTAATTTACAGAATATCCCTCCGGAGTGCGCCCGTTTGTGTCTGCGGACTGAGAGGTTCGTACGTGAAGAACTTAAATTGGATTTGCGGGGGCGAAGTGTTCTTCTGGCCCTTTCCGGCGGCCCGGATTCTAATGCCCTGCTGCTGATTTTTTTCCTTTTGCGCTCCCGGTTGGGGTTAAAACTGCATGCCGCTCATTTAAACCATCTGTTGCGCGACGAAGCGGATCAGGAAGCCCGGTTTGTCCGTCATCTCTGTGATGAATATAATGTGGATTGTTTCTTGGGAAAAAGCCGGATTGCTATTTATGCCCTGCGGATGAAAATGGGCCTTGAACAGGCCGCCCGGGTTGTGAGATACAGATTTCTGCACGGATTGGCATCTCGAAATGGCTATGATTTTATTTTTACCGGCCACCATTTAAATGATTTGGCCGAGGATGTTTTGATGCGTATCCTAAGAGGCAGCGGGTGGCCAGGTTTAGCCGGAATGCGTGCAGTCAATGGTTGTATTGTCCGTCCTTTGCTACTGATGTCCAAGGAGGAAATATATTTTTTCCTCAAAGAATTGCGACAAAAATGGGTAGAAGACAAATCAAATACCGAGCGTGCTTTTCTCCGCAATCGAATCCGGCACGATATCCTGCCTCTCTTTTTTCGCGAAAATCCGAATTTCCTGGACCAGATTGCCGTTTTATGGAAGCAGGGCAGCACGGACCGGGATTTTTTCTCGGAGCGCATTGCCGATCTTTTGGCTTATAAGCAGGAAAATGAAATTTGTTTTAACGGCCGAAAACTGCGCGATGTTCATCCGGCCCTGCGTATGCGGGCCTATAAAAAGGCGTTGGAGAAATTGGGGCCGGGTCAGCCCCTTTTTAAAAATATTGAAAAGCTGGATAAAGCCTGGTTGTCCGGGCGGGGCGGCAGATGTATCCAATTTCCAGGAGGAAAACAGGCCTGGATAAAGAGCGGGGATGTTATGTTCAAGGTGGACAAAAATTGTATGCAGCGCAGCAGATAGCTTGTATTTTGGATTTTTGGGGCAATACTGTTAAATTTACCATGAAGATAATGGAGGAATTGTATGCAGTTGGCAGATAGATGCGGCAATAAATGGAAGGCGACAATAGACGCAGAACACCGGGTTTATTTTTATAATAGACGAAAACCGGCCCTGGAGGCCAAAATATGCTACCCGGCAGACAAATTGGCCGGTTTTTATAGACTGGACGCCAGGGAAAAGAACGATTTTTTGAAATCTCTGGGCAAGAGGATGGGCATGCCCATGTGGCCTCTGTTTGTCGAACGGGCCCTGGACAAAGAACTGGAGCTTTTTTCTTCGCTTGGTGTACTGGGACGAAGGGAGGAGGATTATGCGGATGAAGATGATCATTGGCAGTTTATTATTCCCGAACCCAAAGACAGCGCGCTGGAAAAAAAGCCTTCCATTGCCCCTTCCCCTGAAGAGATAGAAGAACATGAAAAGAAATTGCAGACCCTTAGATCCGCAATTGATCAGGAAGGGATCGCGGCCCTTTGTCTTGAAGTTTTAGCTGATAAGGAAAAGACCGTCCGCCGGATGGACAGGGCGACTGATTTGATTCAGATTTGCGCTGTATGCAGTCAGCCAGCCGAACAAGTCGGAATATACCCCGAGGGCGATGGAACGGAAAAGATCATTCTGCACGGAATGTGCCCGGATTGCTCACCGGGCAACGATTGTGATCCTCAGAAAGTCGAGGCCATGAAAAAAGGAGTTGCCCGGCTGATTGAGCAGGGCCGTGTTAAGGCATGGAGGGACTAATTTTATTTTATGCGCCGCAGCCGTCCTGAGCTTGCTTGGAGTATTGCTTGGCTTGTCGGGCAAAGCGTAAATGTTCAGTAAATGCATGCAGAAACCGGTGATTTTTCCAGGTGGTGAATAGTTACATTGAATTATTTGTAAAGTTTTTATGGTATCGGGATCGTTATGAAAAAAAAATATTTGATTCTAATCGGGTTAATCCTTCTGGTTGCCGGAGGGGTATGGATATGGAGATTGGCGGTTGCGCCTGAAGAACAGAGCAGCAGGAATATTGTTCAAAAAAAGTTTCAAGTGCAAAAGCAGAATCAGACCGGTGAGACTTCAGATTTTGCGGAGTCTTCCCGGGATGCAGGAAAGAAGGACTATGCCGGGGCTGAAGGCGGGAATGAATCCAAGGCCGGCAAGGAAGGAAACGCTTCGCAATCCCGGGAAAAAGTCATGGATGTTGCTCCCCGGGAGAAAAGTCCGGAAGACGAACTGATAACGCATGGATTTTTGGAGGATTTGGCCGGACAGGTCTTTGCTCATTATATCCCGGCCGGTGTTGATCTTGACAAGGCGGAATTGACCCTGACTTTTCGGGAATTGAATACTCGCTATGGCCTGCATATGTATGGGATAAACGCCAAGGCTCCGGAAGATGAATCCATGCGCGAATATTTTTTTAAGTATGTTTTGACCGAGAAATTTTTAAGTTTTATGGCTGAAAAATATGTGGACCTTTTTGTTGATGAGCTCATTTCTTTGTCCCGCTCTACCCCCAAGATTGTGGAAGAAGCAAACGGTGAAAAAAATAAAGTAGTTATGGGCGATGGGCAGATTGCAGACATGATAAGACGTCTGGCCCGAAAACTGAGGTCGGGTTCTTCGGTATTGGCCAAATGTATGCGCGGCAATAATCCGCAACTTTTGTATGCCTATATGGATGCGGAGGAAAAAGTCCGGCAGGCATATTTTGCTTATTGGCAGGCCAAAAATAAAAAAGAGGCGCAGGAAAAACCTGGATTGGATATAAAACAGGTTATTTCCGAACGGGAACAGGCCCGTTCAAATCTGTATAAGGCTTTGGGCGGAAGCAGGGTCCGGGTGGATGCCGTTTATATAGCCAAGTGGGCCTATAGACGAGATAAAAGCGGGGTGTGCGGAGTTGATTGTCTGCAAATGGTTGCGCGCATTGGACAACGCATAGCTGATAAATTGGACAAAAGGGCGGATGCGTTATAGCCTTTTGTGAAATTTTCAGGCCATTGACCGAAAATAATATTGCTTTTATTTTTTTAATGCTTCTTAATGGGCGAGTTAAAAGTATTGAATTTTTGTCTTCGGGCGTTGGAGATTGGACCATTGTATTTTTTGCGGGCCGAATGACCAAACTTTTTTGGAGGATGTATGGGAACAGATAAGCTTCCAGCTTGGGAGGACTTGAGTCTCGGAGCTGCAATCTTGACGCCGGGCAATGCTTCGGCGCTCAAAACCGGTGACTGGCGCTCGGAGGTGCCGGTCTTGGATGAGGATAAGTGTATAAAATGCGGCATTTGCGCAATATCTTGTCCAGAATTTTGTATAAGTGAAGATTCCGAGGGGTTGTTCAGATCCGATCTTTATTATTGTAAAGGATGCGGCATTTGTGCTGAACAGTGTCCCAAGGACGCGATAAGCATGCACAGGGAGGAGGATTAATGCCCAAAAGGATTGGAACCGAAGTTTCGCTGGCTGTTGCCGAAGCGGTGAAAATGGCCAAGGTGGATGTTGTTTCCGCTTATCCCATTACGCCGCAAACGCATATTGTGGAGGAGCTTTCCGAATTCGTTGCTAACGCTGAACTCGATGCGGCATTTATTCCGGTCGAGTCCGAACATTCAGCCATGAGCGCCGCTGTGGGGGCTTCCGCCACCGGGGCCCGTGTTTATACCGCGACCTCAGCGCAGGGCCTGGCCCTTATGCACGAAATTCTGTTTATTGCCGCCAGTTTGCGTACTCCAATGGTTATGACCATCGCCAACAGGGCTTTGTCTGGACCTATTTCCATCTGGAACGACCACAGCGATATTATGTCCGAAAAGGACATAGGCTGGGTACAGCTCTTTGTTGAAAACGGTCAGGAAGCCTATGACCTGAGCATTCTCGCGTTTAAAATCGCGGAAGATAAGCGCGTATTACTCCCGGTCGGGGTCAATATGGATGGCTTTACCCTGAGTCACATGATTGAGCCGGTGCAGATTCTGGAACAGGAGACTGTGGACGGTTTTTTACCTGATTTTGATCCCGGAATGAAGCTGGATCCCGCCAATCCCGTGACCATGGGACCGGTCGGAGTTCCGGAAATATATCTGGAAGCCAAAAAACAATGTGAGCAGGCACTTTTGGGTGCCGATAAAGTTGTCCAGGAAGTTTTTGCTGAATGGGAGGAGCTTACCGGACGCAAGTATGAACTCGTTGAACAAAACGGGGACGCGGATGCGGAAATTGCGTTTGTCAGCATGGGCTCGCTCGGGGAGACATTGATGACCGCTGTGGATTCGCTGGCAACCGAAGGCGAATCCGTTCGTCAGATTCGTCTTCGTCTTTGGAGACCGTTTCCGGAGGAAGAATTTATTAAATCTATACAGGGAGTAAAAAATCTGGTGGTTCTGGACAGGGCCATCAGCCCGGGATGTAATAGCGGGCCTCTTGGTCAGGAAATAAAAAGTCTTATGTATGGCCGCCCCGAGGCACCAGAAATACAAAACGTAATTGTCGGTGTCGGCGGGCGTGATGTCCCGGTGCGGGAATTCAAGATCATTTATAAAAAGGCCAAAGCAAGAGAATTTGTCAGCGGTTATACAATTTGGGGGGTACGCAGCAATGCAGGATAGTGCGCAGGTAATAGATTACGAAAAAATTACGGCAAAAAACATCCCTCAGGAATCAATGATATCCTCGGGGCATAGAGCGTGTCAGGGGTGCGGCGAAATATTGGCCATGGGCATGGTCATGAAGGCGGCCGGGCCGAATACTATCGTGGCCAATGCCACGGGATGTATGGAAATAGTCACTTCGCCATTTCCGGAGACCGCGTGGAAGGTGCCCTGGATACATGTCGCTTTTGAAAATACCGCAGCGGTCGCCTCAGGGATTGAGTCCGCTATTCAGGTCCTTTATAAAAAAGGCCGTCTAAAAGACAAGAAGCCGAATATAATAGCTTTTGCCGGTGACGGCGGAACAGCGGATATTGGTCTGCAAGCCCTTTCCGGAGCCCTGGAGAGGGGACACAATTTTCTTTATGTGTGTCTGGACAATGAGGCCTATATGAATACCGGGATTCAGCGTTCCAGTTCAACGCCCTACGGAGCGATGACTACTACCTCGCCTCCGGGCAAAGCGAGCATGGGGCAGAAGACATGGAAAAAAAATGTGGCCATGATTGCGGCGGCACATGAGATTCCCTATGTGGCTACTGCCAGTCCGGCCTATTATCTGGATTTGATGAACAAGGTCCGCAAATCGCTGGCCGTGGATGGTCCGGCTTACATGCAGATTTATTCTCCCTGTCCGACCGGATGGAGGAGCAAGCCCAATCAAAGTTTGACTCTGGCCAAACTGGCGGTTCAGACCGGCGCTTTCCCTCTGTATGAAGTTGTTAACGGTGAATTTAATGTTACCCAGAAAACAAAAAAATTAAAGCCGATTCAGGATTATCTTAAGCTGCAGCGCCGCTTCAGGCATCTCACCGAAGATGATA